>NZ_JBWZCJ010000004.1:0-246033 GCF_059383535.1 Pseudarthrobacter sp. HLT1-3
GACCGGCCAGCAGCGTGCCCATCCGGGCGATGTTGCGGTTCTCCTCACCGGCGCCGTTGGCGTTGCCGAACACCACCTCATCGATCCGCTCCACATCGAGCTTCGGGGCACGCTTCACGGCTTCACCGATCACGTGCGCGGCCAGATCATCCGGCCGGACGCCCGCGAGCCCCCCGCCGAACTTCCCGAACGGAGTCCTCACCGCGTCATAAAGGTAGGCCTGGTTCACAGCGTGTTGTCCATTTCCGTGCTGTCCGTTTCTGTGTTGTTTGCTGCCGCCTTGTCCGCTGCAGTGTCGTCCTTTGCAGTGTTGTCCATGGATTGGAACACCTGCTGGGCGGTCTTGAAGGCGGTGTTCGCGGAGGGGACACCGCAGTAGATGGCGGTCTGCAGCAGGATTTCCTTGATCTCGTCCCGGCTCAGGCCGTTGGTAAGGGCAGCGCGGATGTGCATGGCCAGTTCCTCCCAGTGCCCGTGCGCGACCATCGCGGTGATCGTGACGGCGGAGCGCATCTGCCGGGTCAGGCCCGGACGGGTCCAGATCCCGCCCCACGCGATCCGCGTGATCATGTCCTGGAAGTCCTCGGTGAAGGAGTCCTTGTTGGCGTTGGCGCGGTCCACGTGCCCGGCGCCCAGCACTTCGCGGCGGACCGCCATGCCGCCATCGTAGATCTCCCGGCTGGTGGCGTCCGGCTGGACTGCTCCGTGCCGCTCCGGGCCGGTCACTCGCCGGCTCCGCGGGATTCGGCCCAGGTGATCAGGGTCCGCAGCAGCTCGGCCACGTGCCCCGGAGCCTCGAACGGCGCCAGGTGGGCCACGCCCTCGAGGGCCACGGCATTCGCGGTGCCCCCGCCCGCCGTGATTCCCTCGGCGATCGCCTCGGCGAACGGCGGCGGGGCGACCGTGTCCTCCCCGCCTGCGATGGCCTGGGTGGGGACCCGGATGCTGCCGAGTTCGTCCCGGACGTCATAGGCTGCGAGGGCCTCGCAGCAGAAGGCGTAGCTGAACCGGTCAGCGTCGCGCAGGCTGTGCAGCAGCCGGCCGCTGAGTTCCGGCTGGCGTTCCATGAACCCGGGACCAAACCAGCGCTGCGCTGAGCCCTGGATCATCACCGGCGTGCCCTGGCTGCGGACGGTTTCCGCACGTTCCAGCCAGCCCTCGGGCGTGCCGAGCTTCGCCCCGGTGCACTGCACGGACAGGCTCTTGAGCCGTTCGCCGTGTTTGATGCCCAGCTGCAGCCCGGTGGCGCCTCCCAGCGATACCCCGGCGTAGTGGAAGTGCGCTCCGGGGGCGATCGAATCGACCAGTTCGACGACGGCGTCGGCCAGTTCGGCGACGGTGAAGGGTTCCGTCGCGGCCGGTGAGATCCCGTGGCCGGGCAGGTCCCAGGCGACGACGTCGATGGTGTCGCCGAGCAGGGCGCCGGTCTGGCTCCACAGCAGCGTGGAGGTGCCCAGGGACGGACCCACCACGAGGAGGGGCTTGTCCCCGAGCGGGCGCTGGGGTGAAAGCAGTACTGCCTTGACTGTTGGTCTAGCCACGGGAGGCTCCGTTCAGGTCGGTAATCGGTGATGGGGCGTTGGTGCCACGGGCGGCGAACTCCGGGTATGCCGCGAGGATGCGGCGGGAGATTTCGGCGGCCTGGCCGAGGTAGTTGCCCGGGTCGAGCAGCTCCTCCAGCCGGGCGTCCGGGAGCAGTTCCGGCGGGACCGCGGCGCGGAGCAACCGCCGGTAGGTGGCGGCCTGTTCGGCGGCAGGGGCCTGGAGCGTCCGGTCGACGACGGATTGCAGCAGCTGCTTGCCGTCGGCCCTCTCCTTACCCGCGGGGATGCCCGCGAGGAGCGGTGCGACGGCCGCCGTGACGGCCTCGCTGAGCAGCAGCGGTCCGGAGAGGTCCAGGTTGCGGCGCATGGCCCCGGGGAAGACCTGCAGGCCCTCGGCGAGTTCGCGCAGCTGCATGGCGGCGCCGAGGCCCAGCCGGAGGAGCTGGCGGAGCGCCGGCCATTCGCTGTGCCAGGCCCCGTCGGGGCGTTCGTCGTTGAAGTTTGCCGCGGCCAGGTGCAGCTGCGCGGCCAGCCCGGGTGCCTGCAGGGCGGCGCTGCGGACCAGCACGGACAGCACCGGGTTCTGTTTCTGCGGCATGGCCGAGGACCCGCCCCGGCCGGCGGCGCGTGGTTCGGCCAGTTCGGCGACCTCGGGGCGGCTGAGGAACAGCACGTCGGAGGCGATCTTGCCGGCGGCGTCGGTCACGGCGGCCAGGGCGTCGCCGAGGGACGTCACGGCCAGCCGGTTCGTGTGCCACGGCGCCGGAACGGCAGCGAGGCCGAGTTCTGCGGCCAGCCGGTCGGCGAGATCAAACGGTGACAACCCGGAACCGGTGGTCAGGGCCGTGCCGGCTGCAAGGGTCGTGGCGGTCAGCACGGTGCCGGCCGCGAGGGTGCCGGCGGCTCCCCCGGTCTGCACGGGGAAATCGAGGGCCTCCAGCCGGCGCGCGGCGGCGGCGAGCCCATGGAACCACTGGGCCGCTTTGAGCCCGAAGCTGAACGGCAGGGAATGCTGAGTGAGGCTGCGGCCCACACACAGCGTCCCCGTATGCCGTTCGGCAAGGGCGGCGAGGGCCGCGGTGGTGGCCCGGAGCTCGGTGAGCAGCCCGCGGACGGCGTCCCGGGCCAGCAGGATCAGCGCGGAATCGAGCACATCCTGGCTGGTCAGGGAGGTGTGCACGGCTTTTCCGGCACCGATCCCCGCGGTGTCCAGGGCTTTGACCTGACCGCGGAGGTCGGCGAGCAGGGGTATCACCGGGTTGGCGCCGCCCTGGGCGCGCACGGCAAGGTCCGCGAGGTCATAACGGTCCACCTCGGCGGCCGCGGCGACCACCGCGGCCGACCCGGCCGGCGCCAAGGACGCGTCCTCCAAAACCGTGGCCCAGGCGGCCTCGACCCGAAGGATGGCGGCAAGGACCGCCCGGTCCCCGGTCAGCGCCGCCACACGGGGCGACGCCGACACGGGACTCAGGAGGCCGACGTCGCCCTCGGCGCCGAGGAAGGTCACTTCGAGGAGCCCTCGAAGTCGAGGAACACGGTCTCGCCCTCGCCCTGAAGCCGGACGTCCCAGGTCAGACCGCCATCGGCGTCCCGCCGGGCGATCAGCGTCTTGCGGCGTTCCGGATCCAGCGAGGACAGCAGCGGATCCGCGGCCAGGGCGTCCGCGTTCTCCGGAAGGTAGATCCGGGTGAAGAGCCGGTTCATCAGGCCGCGGGCAAAGATCGCGACGGAGATGAACGGCGCCGCGCCTTCCTCGGTGGGGCCGGGGTTCACCGTGGTGAAGGTGAAGACACCGGTGTTGCCCACAGCGCTGCGGCCGAACCCGGTGAAGGTGTAGCCGTCGCGCACGAGCGAACCGGTGTGGTGCGGAACCTGGCCCTCGGCGTCGGCCTGCCAGATCTCCAGGATCGCGTCCGGAATCGGGTGGCCGGCGCCGTCGTACACGGTGCCCTGGAGCCGGATGGAACCCGGCGAGCCCGGGGCCAGCAGCTCGCGGTCCTTGGCGTACGGCAGTGCGTAGCCGTAGAACGGTCCCACGGTCTGGCCGGGGGTGGGGGTGAGTTTAGTCATGCTGGCCCTATTCATTCTCGTCTCCTGCTGCGCCTAAGGCCTCGTTCTCGGTCCAGGTCCGCTTCGACCCGGTCAGGACGATGTCCCAGTTGTACGCGAGGGCCCATTCCGGCTTGGTCTGCTCATGGTTGTACGCGGCGACGAGCCGGTCGCGGGCGTCCTGGTCCACGATCGACTGGTAGATCGGGTCCAGCGGGAAGAGCTGGTCACCGGGGAAGTACATCTGGGTGACGATCCGCTGGGTGAATTCCTGGCCGAACAGGGAAAAGTGGATGTGCGCCGGGCGCCAGGCGTTCAGGTGGTTCTTCCACGGGTAGGCGCCGGGCTTGATGGTGGTGAAGCTGTAGGAGCCGTCGGCGCCGGTGATGCAGCGGCCGACGCCGGTGAAGTGGGGGTCCAGCGGTGCCGGGTGCTGGTCGCGCTTGTGGATGTAGCGGCCGGCGGAGTTGGCCTGCCAGATCTCCACGAGCTGGCCGGCGACGGGGCGGCCGTCGCCGTCGAGCACGCGGCCGGAGACGATGATGCGTTCGCCCAGCGGTTCACCGTTGTGCTGGATGGTGAGGTCCGCTTCCAGCGCGTGCACGTCCATGTGCCCGAACGCGGGAGAGTACAGCTCGATGGTTTCCGGGTCCGCGTGGTGCAGGTCCTTGGTGGGGTGGCGCAGGACGCTGCTGCGGTACGGGGCGTAGTCCAGCCGTGGCTGGATCTCCGCCGGGGCACCGTCTTGCAGGGCCCGTGCGTAGGCGTCGCCGAGCGCTTTCATCTCGGCGCTGAGGTCCGCCTGCGATTCAGCGGCGGCGTCCAGCGGCGCATACGTCTTCGGTGCGGCCTCCGTGGCTTCGTCGGACACGTCCTCGGTGAGCGGATCCGCGTTGTAGATTTCAAGGTTGATTTCTTCAGGCACAGCAGCCTCCTTTCGTTGGGTGTTGGTGTTGTCGGTGGGTCAGGGGGTCGGGTTCAGCTGGTGCAGGTGGTCGTATTGGACGGCGTGCCGCACCGGGGCGTTGGGCGCCCCGTAGCCGTCGTAGGAACCGCGGCGCTCGACAATTTCGAAGAACACGCTGCCGACGGTGGCGGTGTAGAAGTGCAGGAACTCGCCGTCCGCGTCCCGGTCGTAAAGCAGGTTAAGCTCACGGAGCGTGGCCAGGAAGAACGCCTCAAGTCCGAACCGCGCGTCGAGGTCCTCGTAGTAGTTCTCCGGGATCTGGAGGAAATCAAGGCCACGCGCCTTCGCCGCCCGGGCCGTAGCCACGAGGTCATCCACCGCGAAGGCGATGTGCTCCTGGTAGGTCCGGCGCTGGCCGGTGCCAGCCGTACCTTCCGTGCCGGAGGCGGCGCCTTCACGTTGGATCAACGGGGCCAGGTTCAGCACCAGGCGGACGCCGCGGTCGCGGGTGAGCATGACCTGGGAGCGGACCAGGCCGGTGGGGCTGGCCACTTCCGCATACGGCTGCGGTTCCAGGGCCAGGGCGCTGGTATAGAAGAGCACGGCCTCGTCGAAGTGCTGCCAGGGCTGGGCGAGGTTGACGTGGTCGATCACGGCGCCCGGCTCCCCGCTCCGGCGGTCGGCGGGGGCTTCCAGTCCCTCGCCGAATTCGCGGGTCCATGCGGCGGTGCCGTCCGGGCTGCCCTGGCACAGGAAGATTTCGGTGGAATCCGGGGCGGCGAAGCCCTGGAAAATCTCCTCGTCGGCCTGGCTCTTGCGGGGCACGGCCGGGGCCTTGAGCTGCTGGGCCCGCGCCGCGGCAATCACGGGGGACTCGACGTCGAAGCCCAGCGCAGAAATTGCCGGCGCCGCGGCGGCACCGGCGTCGCGGGATTCCTGGGAGGAGTCCTCGTTGATGATCAAGCGGGCGTGGCCCATGCTCCACAATTGCACGTTCTTGGTCCGGTGGCGGCCGTTGAAAGCGAATCCGAGCTGGCCCAGCAGGGTTTCCAGCCCGCCAGTGTCCGCGGCCCTGACCTCGGCGAAGTTGAAGCCTGCCGGTTCGGCCACCTGCGGGAGTGTGGCCAGTTCCATCGGGTACCGGCGGCGGCGCGGCGCGGCGCTGCCGGCGCCGCGGGTACCGACGCCGTTGTCGCCGTTTCGACCCGACGGCTGCGCGTCCAGCCACTTCGCGCACTGCTCCTCGAGCCAGATCAGCGACCGCATCGCGTCCACGGCGGTGCGTTCGACGTCGGACTGGCGGAAGACGTCGTTGAAGACCTCCAGGGAAACCGGGCCGGTGTACCCGGCCCGGACCACGTGGCCCAGGAACTTGGCCAGTTCGAACTGGCCTTCGCCCGGGAAGACCCGGTAGTGCCGGCTCCAGGACAGCACGTCCATGGACAATTTGGGCGCATCGGCGACCTGGACGAAGAAAATCTTCTCGGGGTTGAACGCCTCGATCGGGGCGGTGTCCCAGTCGCGGGAGAGGATGTGGAACGAGTCGAGGCAGGTTCCCAGGCTGGGGTGGTCCACCGCTTCGACGAGGCGGTGGGCGTGCTCGTAGTCGTTGACGTATTTTCCCCAGGCCAGTGCCTCGTAGGCCACCTTGACGCCGTGGTCCTGGGCCAGGGCAGCCAGCGCGGCGAGTTGTTCCGCGCGGAGTCCGTCGTCATCAATGCTGGCAGTGGCGACGTTGGAGCAGAGCAGCATGGTGTCCGTGCCGAGACGCGACATCAGCCGGAACTTCGCTTCGGCCCGGCGCAGGTTGGCGGCCAGCAGTTCCTCGGGCACGCTGTCGAAGTCGCGGAACGGCTGGTAGAGATCCAGCGTCAGGCCCAGGTCTGCGGCCATCTTGCGGACGTCCTCAGGGCTGAGCGGGGAGGTGACAAGGTCCTGTTCGAAGATTTCGATTCCGTCGAAGCCCGCGATGGCGCAGGCCTGCATTTTTTCCCTCAGGGTGCCGGAGAGGCAGACGGTGGCGATTCCGGTGCGCATCAGGCGGCCACCTCCTCCGCGGCGACGAGCTCCAGGAAGTGGCTGCGCATCCGGTCGGCGTCAGCCTCGAGCCCGGTGAAAATCCGGAAGGCATCGGCTGCCTGGCCGACCGCCATCCGGCCGCCGTCGAGCACGTCGCAGCCTTTGGCCCGGGCCTGGCGGACCAGATCGGTCTCTATCGGCCGGTACACAATGTCCGCGACCCAGTGGCGGGGGTCCACGAGGGACATGTCCAGCGGCACCCCGGGGTGGGCGGCCATACCCACCGGGGTGCAGTGCACCAGGCCGTCGGCGTGCGGCATCAGGTGCGGCAGCTCCGCCGTCGTCCGCGCGGAGACCAGCTGGTCCGGGAAGAAGCCGGCAAGTTCGGCGGCGCGTGCCGCGCAGCGGGCAGGATCCGTGTCCACCAGGTCCAGTTCCCGGACGCCGGCGGTAAGCAGGGCGTAGGCGACGGCGGACCCGGCACCCCCGGCCCCCAGCTGCACCACGCGGTTCAGTTTGGCTCCCGGCAGGCCCATGGCGAGGGCAGCAGCGAACCCGGAGAAGTCGGTGTTATGGCCGATGAAGCGGCCGTCCCGGATGGTCACTGTGTTCACTGCGCCGAGGCGGCGGGCGTCCTCAGAAACCTCATCCAGGTGGTCCAGGACCAACTGCTTGCAGGGGTGGGTGATGTTCAAACCGTTGAAGCCCAGGCGGTAAGCCCCGGTCAGGAGCTCGCCGACGCTTTGGCCGGAGAGTCCCAGTTCGGCGAGGTCGATGGGGCGGTAGAGGTACCGGAGGCCCTGCACATCGCCTTCGCGTTCGTGCATGGGGGGCGTCAGGGATGGCATCACACCATCGCCTATCAGCCCCACCAGAAAGGACTCAGCTCGATTGCTCATCCGTATAGCTCCTTTGACAACGGCACTCGGCGGGCGGGGTCGCGCTGGGCGAGGGCCGCGGGCCGGGTGATGGGGATTACATTACCGTACTTGTTCATATGATGCACGCTTGTTCTACTAGCGAACATCGGGTGCCGGCCGGGCGTAGGGCCGGCGGCCGGACTCACCCCTGGGGCAGCCGGGCCGACAGTTCCGCCGCCGCCGACTGCAGCAGCGGGACGAGTGCCACGAGGGCCTCCACGCTCATCCTGAAAACCGGGACGGCCGTGGCCAGCGAGGCGAAGGCGTGTCCCTGGGAGTTGAAGACCGGAACGGCGACGGCCCGCATGCCGAGCTCGTTTTCCTGGTCCATCTCGGCATAGCCGCGCTTGCGGACGAGTTCGATCTCGGCCCGGAAGGCATCCCGGTCCGTGATGGAAAATTCGGTCAGCGGCTCCAGCTCGAGCTCCTCCACTAACTGGCGTCGGGTGGCGTCATCGGCAAAGGCCACGAGCGCCTTGCCCACCGACGTGGTGTGCAGGGCGCCCAGATGGCCCGGATCGCTCGTGACGCGGAACGTCTGGGGTCCGTCGACCTTGTTGACGGTGAGGTGGTGGCGTCCGTCGCGCACGGACAGGATGGTGGCTTCGCCCGTTTCTTCGGTGACTCGCCGGAGGATGGGCAGGGCGGTGCCGGCAAATCCGTGGTGGTTGGACACGCGCTGGCCGAGCTGGAAGATGCGCAGGCCCAGGTGGTAGCGGCGCCCGTCCGCTTCATAGTCCACGAAGCCGTCGCGGGTCAGGGAACCCAGCAGGCGGTAGGTGGTGCTGAACGGCAGCTCCGCCCGGCGCGACAGTTCCGCGGCACTGGCGCCGCGCGGTTCGTCACCGAGCAGGACCAGCAGGCCCAGGGCTTTGCCGACCATGTCGGTCCGGCCGTCCTCCCTGGTGGCTGTGGCGCCCGCCGCCGCGCCTTTGCCGGCGGGGGCTGGAGGGGTGGAGGCCGGCTCCGGGGACGGTGCAGCGGCCTCGGGCACTTCTGTGTCTTGGTTCACACTCATAGCTCAATGCTCCCACATCGTGAGAGCTATTGCTAGATCGTGATTATTTTTCTTGACAAGTGATCACCCTCACAGTCATGATTGCTACATCGCACAAGTAGCTCCCACCATGTGGCTACTCGTCCGGGTCTTTCCTCGAACCTTCTGCGGCCGCACACTGAAAAGCCAGCGGCTGCCGAGACCTTCCTGATCCATCCGCGACAATGTCGTCACACAAAAGGAACACCATGCAGACACTCCCGTCTACGACGCCCGGGACCGAAACGCCCGCCGGGACGCCGAAGAAGGCAGCCCTCGCCAGCTTCCTGGGCAGCGCCGTCGAGTACTACGACTTCTTTATCTTCGGATCCGCCGCCGCGCTGATCTTCCCCACGGTCTTCTTCCCGGACGCCGGTGCCAACGCGGCGATCATGTCCTTCGCGACCTTCGGTTTCGCCTACGTGGCCCGGCCCGTCGGCGCCGTCATCCTGGGCCACTTCGGTGACCGGGTGGGCCGCCGCAAAGTCCTCATGTTCACGCTCCTGCTGATGGGCGCCTCCACCTTCGTGATCGGCTGCCTGCCCGACTTCAACACCATCGGCTGGTGGGCCCCGGCCCTGCTGGTGCTGGCACGTCTCTGCCAGGGCCTCTCCGCCGCCGGCGAGCAGGCGGGCGCCTCGTCCATGACCCTGGAGCACGCCCCCGACAACCGCCGTGCCTTCTTCACCTCCTGGACACTGACCGGAACCCAGGGCGGGCAGATCCTCGCCGCCCTCGTCTTCATCCCCGTCCTGGCCCTCCCGGATGAGATCAAGTACGGCATCGGCTGGCGCATCCCGTTTTGGCTCAGCGCCGTCGTGGTCATCGTGGCGTTCTTCATCCGCCGCACCCTGCACGAGCCCCCGGCCTTCGAGGAAGCCCAGAAGACCGCCCAGATCTCCAAGCTCCCCGTCGCGGACCTGCTCAAGGACCACTGGCGCGATGTCCTCCGCGTTGTCGCCTGCGCCTTCATCGCCGCTGTCTCCACCGTCTTCGGCACCCTGGCCATCAGCTACGCCAAGAACGTCGCCGGCGTGGACGGCACCACCACGCTTTGGCTCGTCGTCGGGGCCAACGTCGTCGCCCTCGGCACCCAGCCGCTCTTCGGCAGGCTCGCGGACCGGATCGGCCGCAAGCCGGTCTTCATCTACGGCGCGCTGGCCAGCGCGGTCCTGACGCCGGCGTTCCTGCTCAGCCTCGAATCCGGCAGCGTGCCGCTGATGTTCGTCGCCGCGATCGGATTCTTCTCCTTTGGCTACGCCGCCTCCAACGCCGTCTGGCCTGCCTTCTACGCAGAAATGTTCAGCACGAAGGTCCGCTTCTCCGGCCTGGCCATCGGCACCCAGCTCGGTTTCCTGATGGCAGGCTTCGCCCCGGCGATCGTCGCGGCCATGGGCGGCATCAAGCCCGGCGGATGGGTGCAGATCAGCATCTTCACCGCGGTGATCTGCGTTATTTCGGCCGTCTCCGCCCTGACCGCCAAGGAATCCTTCAAGATTCCCACCAAGGAGCTCGGCCTCAAGTAGTCCGGCCGCAGCGTTCCCGCCCGGTTGATTCGGGCCGCACCACCGGAAGCCCGGCGTGTTCACAGGACACACCGGGCTTTTCCGCGTCCCGGGCAGGGTCCTGGCAAAGCAACTGGGCAGGAACGCCGGGAGCAACGGGGCGCTGGGCGGGAACGCCGGGGCAACCGGGGCCGGGCACGCCGGGGCTACTCCCGGCCGGCCCCCAGCACCGCCGCCAGATCGAACCTGACCGGCTCCTCGAGCTGTTCGTAGGTGCAGGACCGAGGCGCCCGGTCCGGGCGCCAGCGGACAAACTGCGCCGTGTGGCGGAACCGCGCGCCTTCCATGTGGTCATACTTCACTTCCACCACACGCTCCGGCCGGAGTGGGGTGAAGGACAGGTCCTTGCCTCCGCTCCACCGGCTGCCCTCGGCATTGCGCGGCGTCCGGGTCCCGTCCTCCTGCCGGGACCAGGCCCAGGGATGGTCCTCGAAGCTGGTCACGAGCGGCTGGAGTTCCTCGAAGAGATCCTTCCGCCGCTGCAGCGGGAAAGCCCCCACCACGCCCACATTGGCGAGTTCGCCGTCGTCGTCGTAGAGCCCCAGCAGCAGTGAACCGATCCGGTCCGGGCCGGATGTGTGCACCCGGTATCCGGCGAGGACGCAGTCGGCGGTGCGTTCGTGCTTGATCTTGAACATGGCGCGCTTGTCCGGCAGATACCGCCCGTCCAGCGGTTTGGCCACGATCCCGTCCAGCCCGGCCCCCTCGAACTGGTGGAACCACTTCTGGGCGGTTGGTCTGTCCCGCGTCGCGGCGGTGAGGTGGATGGGCGCCGCACTGCCGGCAAGCACGCGCTCCAACTCCGTGCGCCGCTCGGCGAAGGGACGGGCCGTGAGGTCCTCGTCGCCGAGGGCCAGCAGGTCGAATGCCACGAAGCTCGCAGGGGTCTGTTCGGCCAGCAGCCGGACCCGGCTGGCCGCGGGATGGATCCGCTGCTGCAGCGCATCAAAGTCGAGCCGGTCCCCGGAGGCGCCGACCATGACGATCTCGCCGTCCAGCACACAGCGCGGCGGAAGGTTTTCCTTCAGCGCCTCGACGAGTTCAGGGAAGTAGCGGGTCAGCGGTTTGCCGTTGCGGCTGCCGATCTCCACGTCCCCGCCGTCGCGGAAGATGATGGACCGGAAACCGTCCCACTTCGGTTCGAACATCACCGCGCCATCGGGCAGGGCGGGCACGGACTTCGCCAGCATCGGGGCGATCGGGGGCATCAGCGGCAGTCGCATACGCCCCATTCTGGTCCGGCATTCCCCCGACCGCCAGAGCCCGGGCGGAGGAAGCCGGACAGGGCTTTCCTCGACAACCGCCCGGGCCGACGGTAGACATGAACGATGGCTACCCTCGGTTTCCACGCATCCCACGAACAAATCAGCCCCGGCCAGCTCCTCAAGGACGTCCAGCTGGCGGAGCAGGCGGGCTTCGACGCCGCCATGTGCTCGGACCACATCGAGCCCTGGTCCGCCCGGCAGGGCCATTCCGGCTTCGCCTGGTCCTGGCTGGGGGCCGCCCTGGCCACCACCAACCTGCGCCTGGGCGTCGTGACGGCTCCGGGCCAGCGCTACCACCCGGCCATCATCGCGCACGCGTCGGCCACGCTGGCGGACATGTTTCCCGGACGGTTCTGGCTGGCTCCGGGCAGCGGCGAGTACATGAACGAGCACGTCACCGGGGAGCCCTGGCCGGACAAGGCGACGCGGCAGCAGCGTCTCGAGGAAGCCGTACAGATCATCCGCGAACTCCACGACGGCAAGGAAGTGACCCGGGACGGCCTGGTCACCGTCCAGCAGGCCAGGATCTGGGATGTGCCGGAAATCAAGCCGCCGCTGATCGCTCCGGCCATCAGCGTGGAAACAGCCCGCCGCGGGGCCGCCTGGGCGGACGGGCTGGTCACGGTCAACCAGCCGCACGCGAAGCTGAAGGACATGCTCGCCGCCTACCGCGACGCCGGGGGCCGGGGCAAAGCCGTGCTGCAGGTGCACCTCTCCTGGGCGCCGACCGAACAGGAAGCCGTCGCGGTGGCCCTGGACCAGTGGCGCGGCAACGTGTTTGCCCCGCCGGTCCCGTGGGATCTGCCGACGGCGGCCCACTTCGACGGCGTCAGCGCCGACGTCGGCGAGGACCGGGTCCGGAGCGTCGTGAACATCTCCGCGGACACCGGGCAGCACGCCCAGTGGCTCTCCGACTATGTGGACCTCGGCTTCGACGAGCTGTACCTGCACTTCGTCGGCCAGGAGCAGGCGCCGTTCATCCATGCCTTTGCCGAAAACGTGCTCCCGCAGCTTCGCGGATCCGGCAGCCCGCGGCAGGACCGGGAGGTGCTGCTGTGAGAATCGCCGAGACTTCGGACCTCTGGTGGAAGAACTCCGTCATCTACTGCCTGGATCCGGAGACCTTCTTCGACAGCGACGGCGACGGCACCGGCGACTTCGGCGGCCTGATCCAGCGCGTGGACTACCTCGCGGCACTCGGGGTGACGTGCATCTGGCTGATGCCGTTCTACCCCACCCCGGACAGGGACGACGGCTACGACGTCACGGACCTGTACGGCGTGGACCCGCGGCTGGGCAACCTGGGCGACGTCGTGGAGTTCATCCGCACCGCGAAGGACCGCGGGATGCGGGTGATCGCGGACTTCGTCCTCAACCACACGTCGGACCGGCACCCCTGGTTCGTGGAGTCCCGCAAATCGGTGGACAACCCGTTTCGCGACTACTACGTCTGGCGCAAGGACACCCCGCCGGATACCTCGGAGCAGGTGGTGTTCCCCGGCGAGGAGACGTCCATCTGGACCCAGGACAAGGCCACCGGTGAGTGGTACCTTCACATGTTCGCCAAGCACCAGCCGGATCTGAACGTGGCCAACCCGAAGGTGCGGGACGAAATCGCCAAGTCCATGGGGTTCTGGCTGCAGCTGGGACTGGACGGCTTCCGGCTGGACGCGGTCCCGTTCTTCCTGGAGCTCCAGGGCACGTCCGGGGAAGGCGCGGCGCAGATCGATCCGCACGACTACCTCAGCGCGCTCCGCAGCTTCCTCAACCGCCGCAACGGCAGCGGGGTGCTGCTGGGCGAGGTCAACCTGCCCTACAAGGACCAGCTGAAGTATTTCGGCGGCGCGGCGGGCAATGAGCTGAACATGCAGTTCGACTTCCTGTCCATGCAGAATCTGTACCTCTCCCTGGCCCGCGAGGATGCCCGGCCGCTGGCCAAGTCGCTGGGTTCGCGCCCGAGGATCCACCCGGACAACCAGTGGGCCATGTTTGTCCGCAACCACGACGAGCTGACCCTGGACAAACTCAGCGACGCTGAACGCGAGGAGGTCTTTGCCGCGTTCGGACCGGACGAGGATATGCAGATGTATGGCCGCGGCCTGCGCCGCCGGCTGCCCACCATGCTCAACGGCGACCCCGCCCGGATCCGCATGGTCTACTCGCTGATGTTCGCGCTTCCCGGCACCCCGGTGCTCTTCTACGGCGAGGAGATCGGCATGGGCGAGGACCTCTCGGCGAAGGGCCGCTCGGCCGTGCGCTCCCCCATGCAGTGGAACGAGACCGCGAACGGCGGGTTTTCGACCGCCCCCGCGAAGGATCTCGTCGCCCAGGTGGTGGACGGTTACTTCGGGCCGAAGCACGTCAACGCCGCCGCGGCGAAGCGGGATCCGGAATCGTTGTGGAACTTCATGGCCACCCTGATCCAGCGGTACCGGGAAAGCCCCGAACTGGGGTGGGGCGACTTCGAGGTCATCAAACACAGCTCGGCGAAGGTCCTGCTGCACCGCTGCACCTGGGACGGTTCAACCGTCGTCTTGGCGCACAACTTCGGGGCGGAACCTGCCTCGGTGGCCGCAAAGGTGGGCTCTGAGGCGGACCCGGAGACAGGATTCGGCGGCGCCTATCTGCGCGACCTGCTCGACGGCCGGGATATCGAGCTGGCGGACGACGGCGGTTTCGAGCTGGAGCTGGAACGTTACGGCTTCCGCTGGTTCCGGATCCAGCGGCCGGGTGAACGCCACATCCCGTGAGCCAGGCCAGCCCCGGCTTGCCACTCCGGTAACGGCGCCGGCGTCGAACGCTTACCCACGTCTTACCGGGCCGAAACGCGGCCGCAACATTGGCCCCGGACACTGGAAGTGCCGGCAAGAGCAGGCACCATTCTCCAGTTCCGGGAGGCCCCGCCATGTTGAAGGAAGCCAAAACCCATGTAACCCGCATCCGCGCCCTGGATCAGCTGCACCGCGGCGACGAGATCGAAGCGCGCCTGAAGGTCGGGCCGAATTACGACGACGTCGTTGTCCGCCGCGGCCGCGTCCAGGAAACCGCGCCCGGAATCGGCGTCGTCTGGATCATGGACCGGCAGTCCGGCACCCGGAAAGCCATCAACACCGACGAATGCAGCCTCTGGCGGGTCGCCTGACCAGGCGGGCGGCGGGTATGGCACTCCGCACCGTCCCTACCGGAGCGTTCGACCGACGCCGCGGGCGTAGTCAGTAAGGACTGCCCGCGGTTAGGTCCGCAGTGAACCGGATGATGCGGTGCATGCCGCCACTTCATCGCGGCGCCGGTTTGCGGAGCCTAGCCTCCGGCCACGGACTGGATGATTACCACTTCCTGGCCCGGTTCCACCGCGGTATCGAGCCCCTGGAGCCGCCGTATTTCGTCGCCCTCCACGTAGATATTCACGTACCGGCGGAGCACCCCCGTCTCGTCGCGCAGCCGCCGGCCCAGCACCGGGTAGCCCGCGGTCACTTCGTCCAGCAGCCGGCCCACGGTCCGCGGCCCGACAGCGGGGGCCGTGAGCACCGGCCGGCCGCCTGCCAGCGGCTGCAGGACGCTGGGAAGCACCACGCTGATGTCAGTCACGGGCGATGACCGCGGCCCGGACACAGAGCACGTCGGGCAGGTGTGAGACGATCTCGGTGAAGTGTTCGCCCTCGTCGGCGCTGGCGTAGACGCTGCCACCGCGGGTGCCGAAGTACACGCCGGCCGGTTCGGCCGGGTCAACGCAGGCGGCGTCCCGGAGCACGGAGTTGTATTCCGCCTGTGGCAGTCCGTCGTCCAGCCGCTTCCAGCTCGCGCCGGCGTCGTCGGTCCGGTGGACTGCGAGCCTTCCCTCCGGCGGGATCCGTTCGCCGTCGGCCTTGAGCGGGATCACCCAGGCGGTGCCGGCCCGTCGGGGGTGCGTGAGCATCACGAAGCCGAAGTCCGCCGGCAGCCCCTCCGCGATCGACTCCCAGTTCTCGGCGTCGTCGTCACTGCGGTAGACGCCGTGGTGGTTCTGCGCGTAAAGGCGGCCGTCGACGGCCGCATCCGCCGCGATCTTATGCACGCACTGGCCGAACTCCGGGTTGGGGTCGGGCATGAAGTAGGCCGAAATTCCGTTGTTGCGCGGCTCCCAGGAGCTGCCGCCGTCGAGCGAGCGGTAGACCCCGCCGGTACTCATGGCGACGTGAACCTTCTGGCCGGTGTCGTCCAGCACGATTGAGTGAGCCGCTGCGCCGCCGTAACCGGCTCCCCATTCACCCCGGTGGGGGTGGTCCCAGAGGCCGCGGTTGAGTTCAAAGTGTTCGCCGCCGTCGGTGGATTTCCAGACCGAGATCGGCTCGCAGCCAGCCCAAACGACGCCGGGGCGGGACTCGGCGTCGGGGTGGATCTGCCAGACGCGCTCCAGGGCGGCATCCGTGCCCTCAGGGAACCGGATGGCGCCCTCTTCGGGCTCATTCCACGTTTCGCCCAGGTCATCGGAATGGAACACGGTGGGCCCCCAGTGCTCGGAACGGACGCCGACCAGAATCCGGGTCCGGCCGTCGCGGGTGTCGATGCCGATGCTGGGGACCTCGCTCATCAGGAAATGCGGACCCGACAGCGCCCAGTCTTTGCGGTCCCGGCTGGTCGCCAGCCAGAGACCCTTCTTGGTGCCGATTGCCAGGACATAACTCTCTGCGGTAGCCATGGCCCTTATGGAACCACTCATGCCGTTTGGTCGCAATAGAAATTCCCGCGCTGGATGAACCGGCCTTGTCAGTCCACGAATTCGGACTGCGTCTCGATGAAGTCCCAATCCGCGTCGGTAAGCACCCCGGAAACGGCATCCGGGTGGGGGCCGCCGGCTTCGGCAATGCCCTGCAGCACCTGCCGCGGCAACTCAGCGGCGCGCAGGTTTTCCCGCAGCCACTCCTTGCTCGCCAGATCCAGATCCAGCCACCACATGAAGATTTCCACGGCGGTCACCCTTTCCTCAGTTCCTCCACGTTAGGCCCGGCACCGGGGGCATTCAAGGGCCGCTTGGCTCTGGACGCCCACACGCCAGAGTCCAGCGGACAGCACGGGGAGTAAGTCCCTGTTCTTGGCCGCGGAACCGGGGTCACAATTGAGTATGTCCGCCGAGAGCACGAGTGGTCCGCCGCCCCTCGTGGTCGGCGTGCTCCCAGGGCAGGGCTCCGAAGTCCTGCAGACTGCCGCCGTGCTGGCGTCGAAAGTCGCCGCCCCGCTGATCTGCGCCTATGTGGATGAGGCGAGCTATCTGGTGGAGTGGGATCCGGCGCGGTCCGCGCACCGGCTCTCCCTGCACCCCGACACCAACAACGCCGAAATCCGGGCCTTAACCCAGGAATTGCGGACCAGCATCGGCTCGGCCTGTGATGCCTTGGGCGTCCACTGGACCCTGCGGACGCTGGCGGGCGATCCTGCCCGGGCGCTTGGCCGGCTGGCGGCCGAGGTCGGCGCCGCGATGATAATAGTGGGCACACCCGAGCCCGGCTTGGGCCACCGGATTTCCGCTGCCCTCAACGGCTCGGTCGCCGCATGGCTCAGCCACCATCAGGACCATCCGATCCTGATCGTTCCGGTCCGGGCCGCCGTCCACCACCGGACCAAACATGGTCCCTGACCTGCTGCCCGGCCCAGGGCGGTGCAGTTGTGGCGGTTGACCGCGACGCGGTCGTCGCCGAGTATCAGCGTAATGTCACCGAGCTCGAAACGCTCCTGGCCGGCACCTCACCCGACGCCCTCCGGCGCCGCAGTGCGGGCACCCGCTGGAGCAACGAGGAACTGCTGTACCACATGGTGTTCGGCTACATTGTCGTGCTGGCCCTGCTCCCCCTGGTGCGGGTCTTCGGCCGGCTGCCGGTCCCGGTCAACCGCGGTTTCGCCTGGCTTCTGAACGCGGGAACGGCACCGTTCGACGTGGTGAATTACTGGGGCTCAAAAGCCGGCGCCCGCGTCGTCACCCGGCGGCGGATGGCCGCGGCGCTGCTCCGGGTCACGGCGGCGCTGGAACGGCGGCTGCGGCGGGAACCCGAACCCGGTTTAGCCCGCCGGATGCACTTCCCGACCCGCTGGGACCCGTTCTTCAACGAAACCATGACACTCGCCGACGTCTATGCCTACCCCGTGGCGCACTTCGATTTCCATGCCACCCAGCTGTCACTTGGGTCCGCACCCGGCGCCCCGACAGGTCCCGGAAAATAAAGCGAAAGTAGTTATTCGGGGTGCTGGCTTTCTCCACCAACCGCCCAGTAAGCTTAAAACCGTAAGCGGGAGATCGAAGGCCCGCCCAAAGACTGCTCCGGAGTGCGTATCCCCCAATAACGCACTCCGGAGTTCTTTTTTGCCTCCGGACCCTCTGCGCCGGGCGGCAGCGGATACCCCTGCGGGGTACTTGATTTATACCCCTAGGGGGTATAGTTTGGGCTTATGAACGAGCCCGAAAACCCGATCCTGGCGTCCTCGGACGCCGAGCCGGAGCAACAGCACGGCTATTCCTCCAATAAGGACGCTTACCTCCTGCGGCTGAAACGGATCGAAGGCCAGGTGCGCGGCATCGCCCGGATGGTCGATGAGGACAAGTACTGCATCGACATCCTCACCCAGGTCGCGGCGGTCACCAAAGCGTTGCACGCCGTGAGCCTCGGCCTGGTGGAGGAGCACATCGGCCACTGCGTGGTCGGCGCCGCTTCCGAACCAGATGCGAAACTGCGGGGTGAAGCAATCGACTTCAAGGTCAAAGAGGCCACCGACGCCATCGGCCGGCTGCTGCGGTAGCGGCAACACACCCACCCGCCCGGACTGATGAACAAGTCCACCCACAAGGAGCAAGCCATGAGCACTGTATCCACCACCGTCAACGTTTCCGGCATGACCTGCGGCCACTGCGTGTCCTCGGTCAGCGAAGAACTCGAGGCGCTGGCCGGCGTCGAGAAGATCGACGTCGACCTCAACTCAGGCGGCATCTCCACGGTCACCATCACCTCCGCCGGCGCACTGTCCACCTCCGAAATCGGCGAGGCCATTGCCGAAGCCGGCTATCTGGTCGTCGCCAACCAGGCCTGAGGTGCAGCCGCCCCGCGCACCGTCAGGAAGAACAACAGGATCAGGACACCGTGAGTAGCGAGAAACTGCTGGACCAGCCCGGGAGCCGGGTAATCGAGCTGGACATCGAGGGCATGACCTGCGCCTCCTGCGTCGGCAGGGTCGAACGCAAACTCGGAAAGCTCGACGGCGTCACGGCCACCGTCAATCTGCCCTTGGAGTCGGCCCACGTGAGCGTCCCCGCGGCCATCACGGACGATCAAATCACCGCCACTGTCGAGGCCGCGGGCTACAAAGCCACGGTCCGCACTGCCAGGTACCTGGGCATACCGGTTGAGCCGGTCAGCGCGGCGATGTCGACAAGGCCAACCATCGACGGCGACATGACCCCGAGCGGCGCCGCGGTTGATGACCAGCCGGCGTCGACCGCGGCAGCCAAGCTCCGCCCGCGCCTGCTCGTCGCGGCCATCCTCACCGTGCCGGTGTTCCTGATTTCGATGTTCCCGGCCCTTCAATTCGCCAACTGGGGCTGGACGGCCGGAGCCCTGGCCCTGCCCGTCGTTACCTGGGCAGCATGGCCATTCCACCGGGCTGCCGCCATCAACGCCCGGCACTTCGCGTCCACGATGGACACGCTGGTCTCGATCGGAGTGGCCGCAGCCTACGTCTTCTCGGTCTGGCAGCTCATCGGTGATCCACAGATGACCGCCCACCAGCAGGGTATGGAGGGTATGGGGATGGTATCCGGCGGACTCTACTTCGAAGTTTCCGCGGTTGTCACGACCTTCCTGCTGCTCGGCCGCTATTTGGAGGCCAACGCCAAGCAGAAAGCGGGGGACGCCCTCCGGGCCCTGCTGAACCTCGGCGCCAAGGATGCCACGGTGCTGCGCGCCGGCCAGGAGCAGCAGATCCCGGCCGATCAGCTCGGGGTGGGCGACCTGATTATGGTCCGCCCCGGCGAGAAGATTGCGGCTGACGGGATCGTCGTCGAAGGATCCTCCGCGGTTGATGCCTCGCTGGTTACCGGCGAATCGGCGCCGGTGGAAGTCGGCCCGGACAGCCCGGTCACGGGCGCCACCATCAACACCTCCGGCAGGCTGCTCGTCCGCGCAACACGCGTTGGCGCCGAAACCACCTTGGCCCAGATGGGCCGGCTGGTCTCCCAGGCACAGACGGGCAAGGCGCCGATCGCGCGGCTGGCGGACCGGATCAGCGCAGTGTTCGTTCCGGTGGTCCTGGGGATCGCGGCGTTGACATTTGGCGGCTGGCTGCTCGCCGCAGGCCCGTCAGCCGACGGCGCCGATCTCCGCGCAGCGTTCTCGGCCGCCGTGGCCGTGCTGGTCATCGCCTGCCCGTGCGCTCTGGGCCTGGCTACCCCGGTGGGGCTGCTCACCGGGACCGGGCGGGGCGCGCAACTGGGCATCCTGATCAGGGGCCCACAGGTCCTCGAGGACACCCGGACCGTTGACACCATCCTGCTGGACAAGACGGGCACCGTGACCACCGGCCACCTCGCCGTCGAGGGCACGGACACGTTCGGAATGTTCCTCCCGGCCGAGGTGCTCCGCCTGGCCGGAGCTGTGGAGTCCGCATCTGAACACCCGATCGCCCGCGCCATCGCCGCTTCGGCGCTCTCGGCCGGGCACCGCAACGGCGGCGCCGGCACCCTGCCCGCCGTCGTCGGCTTCCGTTCCGCTCCTGGCGGCGGAGTTCAGGGGACCGTCGAGGGCCGGCGGGTGACGGCAGGCCGCGCGGGCTGGCTGAAGGAGAACGGCATCGCCCCAACCGCAGCGCAGCTTGAGGCTCTCCGCGCCGCCGAGGCCTCGGGAGCCACGGCGATCTGGCTCGCCGTGAACGGGGAGCCCGCGGGAATCATCAGCCTGAGGGACACGCTGAAGCCGGGCTCCGCAGCCGCGGTCACACGGCTGCGCGGGCTCGGACTCCGGCCCATCCTGCTGACCGGGGACAACGCCGCCGTCGCCGCGCAGGTGGCCGAGGCCGTCGGCATCCCTGCTGAGGATGTCTTCGCGGGCGTGCTGCCGGAGGGCAAAGTCGAGGCGGTACGGAAGCTGCAGTCCGCCGGCGCCACCGTCGCCATGGCCGGCGACGGCGTCAATGACGCCGCGGCGCTGGCCCAGGCCGACCTTGGCATCGCAATGGGCTCCGGCACGGACGTGGCAATCGAGGCTGCCGACCTGACGGTGATGGGCAACGACCTGGGCCAGGTGGCCCAGGCCATCGAACTCTCCCGCCGGACCCTGGCGACCATCAAGACGAACCTTTTCTGGGCCTTCTTTTACAACGCCGTCGGCATCCCGGTGGCGGCCCTGGGGCTGCTCAATCCAATGATCGCAGGCGCCGCGATGGCTGCCAGCTCCGTGCTGGTCGTCGCCAATTCGCTGCGGTTGCGCAGCTTCGGCAAGTAGGCCGCTCGCCAGGGTTTCCTTTCGCTCAGGCCGCTTCCTCAGGCCGCACCGAAGCGGATTGCGGCCCTGGCTTTGGCCTTGGCAGCTTCTTCCCCGCGGTCCTTGGTCGGAGCGTGGGTCACCAGGGAGTCCAGCAGGTGCTGCGTGGCGTGGGCAATCTCATGCACAGCCCGGTTGAAGGCCTCCTCGTTGGCCTTGGACGGCTTGGTGCCGCCGCTGATCTTGCGCACGTACTGCAGCGCGGCGGCTTCAACCTCGGCGGTGGTCGCGTGCGGTTCAAAGTTGTGGAGGGTCCGGATGTTTCGGCACATATCTTCATGCTAGGTGCCTTCGGGCCCGGGATCGAGTGCCCTGGCGAAGTGGTTGCCGCCGGCGGGCAAATCCATGCGGCCGCGCCGAGCCGCGTCTTTCGCATGGTATTGGGGTGCAGACATGGCTCAGCTCAAGACTCCTGGCACAAAGCTGCGGGCAGGTTCGTCGGAGACCGACAAGCAGAAGTCGCTGCTGACCAAGGTGCTCGAGGGCACCGGCTGGAAGGGCCCGGACGCCGAAAATTCCGCCGCGAGTGGAACGGCCAGCACGTCGCCTCGCTGGCAAGGTTTCGCAGGCGCTGCAGGGGGCCGGCAAGCAAGCCACCCGCACCGCCACTGAGCAGGAAAGCGCTTCACGCTGACGATTGGTTTTCAAAGTGCAGCCCGGGCGCACTGCGTCCGGGCTGCACTTTTGTCTGGCCCCGGTTATGGGACGGGTTCGACGTCGTTTGCGTGATCCAGCGCCGCCGGCATTGCCGCGCCGGTCCCGGACACGGACCGGAGCTCGTCCAGCCGCACCAACACGACCCCGCCAACAATCAACAGCCCGCCCACGAGCTGGATGGCACCGGGCAGTTCACCCAGGAGCAGCCACGCCCAGAGGACGGCGAACAGCACCTCGGTCAACGAGACAAAAGACGCCACCTTGGAGCCAAGTGCCCGCGCCGCCACAATGCCGGAAACGTAGGCGAGCACGGTGGCCAGCACGACCAGTCCGCCCAGCGCCACCCACCACGGGGTGACCCAGGGGCCGAGGCGGGTGTCGGTGGTGCTGAACGCCATCGGCAGCAGACCGGTTGCCGCAGCCAGCCACATGGTGACGGCGCCGACCATGAGTCCCCCGGAGGCAAGGACGATCGGCGGGAGCGTGTCGTTCTCCTTGGCGGTAATGAAGAAGTAGATAGCGAGACAGACCGCTGCTGCGATCCCCCACAGCACACCGATGAAGTCGATGGCGACGGCTCCGGTGAGGTCCAGGACCAGGACCAGCCCGCCCAGGGACAGCACGGTTCCGGCGACCGTGAGCGGCCGCGGGCGTTTCCGGCTGGCCGCCCAGAGCCACAACACGATGATGACGGGCGCCAGGTATTCCAGCAGCAGGGCAACCCCCACCGACAGCCTGGCCACCGCATTGAAGTAGAACAGCTGGCAGGCCGCGACACCGATCAGGCCAAAGAGCAGGATTGTGAGCCAGTTGTCCCGGAGCTGGTGCCAGCGACCGCGCAGCGCCCATATGGCGGGAACAGCAAGGATCAGCGCCGCGACGGTGAGGCGTGCGGTAACGGCCGCGCCGGGAGTCCAGCCCGTCTCCAACATCGCCTTGGCAAAGGAGCCGGACAGTCCGAACACGGCCGACGACAACAGGGCCACGCCCAGACCCGAGGCCATGAAGCCTGGTGCCGCGGGCTTTCCGGCGAGCGGTCCGGGCGCGGATATTCCGGCGTCGCGGGTGGCCGGCATTTCAGCGGAGCGGCGTGCGGCAGACACAGACTGCCTCCTGTCAGGAGTAAAGTGGGGTTATGCTCATGACAATACGCCACGCCGACGTAAGGAGTCAAGATGGTTTTTGCCCCTGACACAGAGGTGGCACTGCGGTCCGTGGTCAATCTGATCAACTCAGCGGCCAATGGACACGAGCAACTCGCCACGACCCCGGACCTGGATCTGTTCCTGAAAGCCGAGGGATTCAGCGGCTCCCGGACCCGGGACGCTGCTGAACTGGCCGGCGTGCACCGTCTCCGCGGCGAGCTGGCGGCCCTCTGGTTTGCGGACGAATCCGTGGCGGTGGAGACCGTGAACCGGCTGCTGCGGGAGGCGCGGGCACTTCCGCAGCTGGTCAAGCACGACGAGTGGGACTGGCACCTGCACGCCACCACCCCGGACGCTCCACTGGCGGACCGGATGAGCACCGAGGCGGCCATGGCCCTGGTCGATGTCATCCGCAGCAAGGAAATGGACCGCCTGCTCGTGTGCGCCGCGGAGGACTGCAACGCCGTGGTGCTGGACCTCAGCAGGAACCGCTCCAAGCGATACTGCGATACCGGGAACTGCGCCAACCGCGCTCACGTTGCGGCGTATCGTGCCCGGAAGGCGGGGTCCTGAGCCCGGGCTCGGCGTACGGAGCCCTAGCGGACGTCGTCGCCGGGGCCAGCCTCCGGGGAGCCGGTCTCGGAGCCGGACTGGGCCGGGCGGCCGCCATGGCCAGGGTTCCGGGAGCTCAGATTGATGCCGGAGCCCTTGCCGAGCTGTTCGTCATTTGGCTTGTGGCCCATGGACAGCATGGCAATCACGACCAGAATCACGATGAAGGCGATGCCTGCGGCGGTGAAAGCCAGGTCGAAGCGGGGTTCCTTGGCGCTGCCGCCGGAGGCGAAAATCAGGGTCGCAACGAAGGCCAGCACAGCCCAGAACGCGGAGAACATCAGCGGTCCTTTGACCGAGGTCCGCAGCTTGCGCGGTTCTCCAGATTTCTGCTGTGCCAAGGTGTTTCCTCCTGCAGCCGACGCCGCCAGGCGTGGCAGTAGTGATGCCGCGAACGTTCTACGCAACGTAGAACCTGTCCCTACTAGTTTACGGCCTTCGTGGAATCGTCCCGCGCATCGTGCCGCAGCGTCAGCCCGGCCAGCGCCCAGAGCACGCCGCTGATGATGGCGCCGCCGCCGGCAACCCCGAGCAGGGCGTGCGGGCCGAGGTCAATGAAGAACGGCAGCAAAACCGCAGTGCCCAGCCCGATACCGCCGGAAGCCATCCAGTCCCGCGCGAGCACGGACCGGCCGCGATTGGTGATGCCGAGGTAAAGCTCTGCGGCGCCGGCAAGTCCGAGGCCCAGGCCCGCGAGCACTCCGAAGACCAGACTCCCCGGGATAAGGCCGACGGCCGCCCCGGTTCCGGTCAGCACGGCGCCGGCCGCTGCAAGGATCTTGCCCGAGGGTGACCCGGCACGGAATCCCGTCTTGTTCACGCTCCAGAGCAGCACCACTCCGGTGGCCAGCAGGTAGAGGCCGCCCGCCCAGCCCATGCCCGCCGGGGGTGGCGAAGCCCAGAACACGGTCAGCGCACCGAAGACGAGCGCGACGGCGGCCCGGACCAGCACGGGTTTCCAGAGATCCGCCGCGGCGGGCAGGGCAATGGAGGCGTTAGGGGCTGCGGGGAGAGTCACCCGTCCAGTTTAGTGCGAAGCCGCGGCCGAGCGCGCCGGGAGCCGGCCGCGCTCAGTGCGAACCGAGTACCATCCACCGGTCCGTCCGCGCACGGAGGCCCAGGGTCAGGGCCCGGACAGCCATATAGCCCCATGAGAACGCCGCCCACAGCCAGAGCAGCCCCGCACCGCCACCGGCTCCGGCTCCGGAGTGCCCGACCGCCAGCAGCAGCGGTAGATATACGGCGAGGTTCACGACGCCGGCAATTGCCAGGTACTTCGCATCCCCGGCACCGATCAGCACGCCGTCAAGGACAAAGCCATAGCCGGCGATCGGCTGTCCGGCCGCCAGCACCCACAGCGCCAGCGTGAGCGCGGCCCGGACCTCGGCGTCGGACGTAAAGAGCAGTCCCGCCCACGGTGCCGCGACGGCCAGCAGAAGCCCGGTTACAACGCCGAAGCCGATACCCCAGCGGACCATCGTTGCGGTGAGAACCCGGGCCGCCGCCGGCCGGGAGGCGCCGAGTTCCTTGCCGATCAGCGCCTGTGCGGCAATCGCGAGGGCATCGAGGGCGAACGCCAGGAAGGTGAAGACAGTCATCGCGAGCTGGTGGGCGGCGAGGTTGACCGGCCCCTGGGCCGTGACCACCACAACAGTCGCGAGGATCGCGATGCGCAGGCTGAGCGTCCGCAGCATCAGCCATGAACCCACCTTGGCCAGTGCCCGGATGCCACGCCAGTCCGGCCACAGGGATACGCCGTGGTTGCGCGCGTTGCGCTGGACCATCACCACGTAGACCAGGGCCATGGCCCCTTGCGCGATGCTGGTCCCGATCGCCGAGCCCGCGACGGACAGCTGCAGGCCGTAGACCAGGAAGAGGTTGAGCACGATGTTCAGGGTGAAGCCGGCGGCGGCAACCACCAGCGGGGTCCGCGTGTCCTGCAGGCCCCGCAGTACTCCGGTGCCGGCAAAGATGAGCAGCATCGCGACGAGTCCGGGCATCGACCAGCGCAGGTAGTCGACGGCGAACGACCGCACCTCGCCGCGGGCGCCCATCAGGTCCAGGAGCGGTTCGGCGGCAAGGAAACCAGCCACGGCAAGGACGACTCCCAGAAGCAGTGCCAGCCAGACGCCGTCGCGTCCGGCGGCGAGCGCCCTGGCCAGCTGGCCGTTGCCGATGGCCCGGGCCACCGCCGGCGTTGTGGAATAGGCGAGGAACACCATGAGGCCAACAGCTGTATGCAGCACGGCTGATGCCAGCCCGACACCGGCGAGCTGTGCGACCCCGAGGTGTCCGACGATGGCTGCATCCGCGAGGAGGAAGAGCGGTTCGGCGATCAGTGCACCGAAGGCCGGCACCGCGAGGCGCAGGATCTCCCGCCTGCGGCCGGCCGGGGTCCGGATCGTTGCGGGAGTCGGGGCGGAGGCTGACACGAACCCACCCTAACGGCACTGCCGGCGCCGCACAGCTACGCACTACTTGACTTTTCAACCAAAGGCCGGAAGAATATAACTTGAATCTTCAACCAAATCCGCGCTGGCCCGCCCCGCCCGGTCCCCAATCAGAACGGCATCCCCATGAACCAGCCCACACTCACCACTGCAGCCCGCACCATCCTGCGCATCGTCACCGGATTCCTCTTCGCCGCCCACGGCTGGCAGAAATTCAACGAGTTCACCATCGCGGGAACCCAGGCCTCCTTTGCCCAGATGGGTGTCCCCGCAGCCAACCTGGTCGCGCCGGTCACCGCGACGCTGGAACTTGTTGGCGGCGTCGCGCTGATCCTCGGCGTGCTCACCCGCGTGTTCGCAGCCCTCCTCGCCGTGAACATGCTCGGCGCCCTGATCCTCGTCCACGCCTCGGCCGGCGTCTTTGTCGCCACCGGCGGCTACGAACTCGTGCTGATCCTCGCCGCCGCCGCACTGGCCGTGGCCCTCGTCGGCGCCGGCAAGGTGTCCGTGGACAAGGCCCTCTTTGGCCGCCCCGGCTCCAAGCTCAGCGTCCTGGCCTAGCCCCAGGTTTGCCGGGAGGGCGGGAGGTCACCTCGAGTGACCGCCCGCCCTTCCGCATTTTAACGCAGCGCCTCTAACGCTGCGCCGCCCGTCGGATCTCCGGGAGCGCTCCGCCGGGCCGCCGCGTGTGGCGTTCCGGTCCGCGTTTGTGTCGGGAAGCCGCGACGCCTTCGTGGCGGGTCAGTAAACTCGCACCATGACTGAGCCTGCCGCCAACACCGTAACCCTTCGCTTCCTTGCGGCACCCACCGATGTCGGACACAGCGGTTCGGTCGACGCCGGCACGGTGCTCGAATGGGTCGACAAGGCCGCCTATGCCGCGGCGGTCGGCTGGGCGAAGTCCTACTGCGTGACCGCGTACGTGGGCAACATCCACTTCGCGGACCCGGTCAACAGCGGCGACATGGTCGACGTCGAGGCGACGATTGTCTATACGGGCAGGTCCTCCATGCACATCCGCACCGTGGTGTCCTCGGGCGACCCCAAGGGCGGCCCGGCCACCATGCGCAGCCAGTGCATGGTGATTTTCGTGGCCGTTGGAGAGGACGGCAAACCCATCCCGGTGCCGCACTTTGAGCCGGCAACGCCGGAGGAAATCGAACAGCGCGATCACGCCCTGGCCCGGATCAAGGTGCGCGAGGATATCGTCCAGGCGATGAGCGGACAGGAATACACCGACGCAGGGACCGCCGAGAACGTGGTGCTCCGCTTTATGGCCGCGCCCACGGATGTGAACTGGGGCGGCAAGGTGCACGGCGGCATCGTGATGAAATGGATCGACGAAGCGGCCTACGTCTGCGCGTCGCGGTACTGCGGCATGGACACGGTGGCTGTTTTTTCCGGCGGCGTGCGCTTTTACCGGCCGCTGTTGATTGGCCACGTGGTGGAGGTGGAGGCCCGGCTGGTCTATACCGGAACCAAGGGCATGCACGTCGCGGTCCATGTCCGCTCCGGGGATCCGAAGGGCCGGGAGCTTGACCTCACAACCTATTGCCTGACTGTGATGGTGGCCCGCGACGAGCACGGAACATCTGTACCGGTTCCGCAGTGGGTGCCGGCGTCGGAGGAGGACAAGCGGCTGCACGCGCATGCCCGCGAACTGCTGGAGATCCGGGGACGGGCGCCTGGGAACCGCCTGCCCAACCACCTGCTGGGAGCAGGCGGCCAGTAGCGGTTAGAAGCCGCCGCCACCGGCGTCGGCGGCCATGTTGGCGAACCGCGAGTAGTGGCCCTGGAACGCGACCACGATGTCCTTGGTGGGGCCGTTACGGTGCTTGGCGATGAGAATGTCCGCCTCGCCGGCACGCGGTGACTCCTTGTCGTAGACGTCTTCGCGGTGCAGCAGGATCACCATGTCGGCGTCCTGCTCAATGGAGCCGGATTCACGCAGGTCCGAGACCATCGGGCGCTTGTCCTGGCGTTGCTCCGAGCCACGGTTCAGCTGCGAGAGGGCAATGACCGGGACCTGCAGCTCCTTGGCCAGCAGCTTGAGCGCTCGGGAGAACTCGGAGACTTCCTGCTGGCGGGACTCCACTTTCTTGCCGGAGCTCATCAGCTGGAGGTAATCGAGGATAACCAGCTTGAGATCGTGCTGCTGTTTCAGGCGGCGGCACTTGGCCCGGATTTCCATCAGCGACATGTTGGGACTGTCGTCGATGAAGAGCGGGGCGTCATTCATTCGGCCCATCGTCGTGGCGATCTTGGACCACTGCTCGTCCTTGATCGTGCCTTTGCGCAGGTCCTGGAGGCCGATCGTGGCCTCCGCGGACAGCAGTCGCATGGCGATCTCGTTCCGGCCCATTTCCAGCGAGAACATCACGGTGGCGAGGTTGTTCTTGATCGCGGCGGAGCGGGCGAAGTCCAAGGCAAAAGTGGATTTACCAACGGCCGGGCGGGCCGCGATGACGATCATCTGGCCGGGGTGCAGGCCATTCGTGAGCTCGTCGAGTTCGTAGAAGCCGGTGGGAACGCCTGTCATTCCCTCCTCGCGGTGCCCGGACGCTTCGATCTCGTCCACCGTGGACTCCATGACATCCTTGAGGACAACGTAGTCCTCCGCGGTGCGGCGCTCCGCGACGGCGTAGATCTCGGCCTGCGCCTGGTTGACCAGGTCTTCGACCTCGCCATCCTGGCCGTAGCCGAGCTGGACGATCTTGGTGCCGGCGTTGACCAGGCGGCGCAACACCGCGCGTTCGCCCACGATTTCGGCGTAGTAGCCGGCGTTGGCAGCCGTGGGAACCGTCTGGATGAGCTCGTGGAGGTAGGCGGGGCCACCGATCCGGTTGATCTCGCCACGCTTGGTCAGTTCGTCCGAGACGGTAACGGCGTCGGCAGGTTCGCCCCGGCCGTAAAGGTCGATAATGGCTTCGTAGATTGTCTCGTGGGCGGGGCGGTAGAAGTCCACTCCCCGAAGGATCTCGACGACGTCGGCGATGGCGTCTTTGGACAGCATCATGCCGCCCAGGACAGACTGCTCGGCGGGAATGTCTTGCGGCGGCTTGCGGCTGCCTTCGGCTCCTCGAGTCCCCTCGACTGAGTCCAGATGCGTTACTGACAAAACTGCCGTCCTCCATTGTGTGCCGCGGCGGACGTCCGTGCGCCGGCGGCGTCTCCGCGGGCTGCTGCCCGGTGGCGTCGACGCCGGCGCAGGTCCGACGAGTTAAGTACTATCAGCCAGCTGCGACACTTCTGTTGCCACTCCGCACGCCCTTATCCGCAGCCCGGTCCCGGCCGTTGCAGGGCCCAGGATGAGGGGAAAATGCGTGGAGCAGCAGCGGCAGCGGTTCCGTAACCACGGCTCGATATCCAGCAACGTTAGCCGCCGATGCGGCGGGCACCAACCCGGCCCCGTGTCGCCCTGTGGATAAGCTGTGCACTACTAGCCCGTGCTTGTGCACAGCCTGTGGGAACAGCTGTGGATAAAGAATTTCTTTAGCCCCCAATCGTGAGCTGACCTGCGCAAACACTGGGTTCACCTTGTGGACGCAAAAGAATTTCTGTTCCGGTTCATCCACAGCCGACGGGCTCCGGCTGGGGATAGCGGCGGCACAGCTGGCCCAAAACATGCGCATTTGGTGATGCTTTTCACAGTGATCCCCGGGACAGCCGCGTCCTGCGGCGTCCTGTATGCCATTCGCGGAATGTGCTGTGGATAACTGTGATCTGGCATAAGCTCTTCACATGGGCGATGTACTGCTAGTCATGCTGCCTGCCCTTATGCTGGCAGGAGTCCTCTGGGCGTTCGTCACGGCCCTCAAACCGCGCGACTTCGGCATGTCCGACGCGGAACGCTACCAGCAGGAACTGGCTGTCCGTTCGCAGGCCCACTACGCCGCCCAGGTTCAGGCCGCCACTGCCGCCCGCGCCCGCGTGGACGCAGCCACGCGCCCCAGCCAGAACGAACAGCAGCAGTCGCAGCAGGCCGATCACGCCCGTCAGGCGCTGCGCGCCCAGACGGGGGCAGCACCCGCCGTCGGGCAGCACGGCTACCAGGGACCCGTACTGCCGGGCGGCCAGTTGAACCCGCAGTTCGCGCTGCAACTCCAGTCGTTGGCCAGGGATGGCAAGAAGATCCAGGCCATCAAGCTGTTGCGCCAGGCCACCCATTCAGATCTTTTGACCGCCAAGAAATATGTAGATCGGCTGTAGTTTCATGGAATCCCTGCTTATCCCCCTCTTGATTCTGGCGCTCGTTGGCGCCGGCGTTCTGCTGGGCGTCCGCGCCCTAAGCCGCCGCGGCCCCCGGCCCGAAGCGTCCCCCCAGGCGGGCCAAGACCCGATCGAACTTGCGCGCGCTGCGGCGGCGAAACTGAGCCAGGAGCAACACCGCCGCCTCTACGCGCTGATCGCCCAGGGCCAGGCGATGGCTGCCATCAAGCTGTACCTCGAGGCCACCGGGGACGGACTGCGGGCCTCCCGCGACGCCGTGGGCGCCCTGGCCGCCCATCCCCAGCCCTTCCGGCCGGAGTCCTCCGAGGAGGCACCCAGTGAGGACGACGACGACTCTCCGCAGCGTTTTCCCTACCGCTACCGCGCGATCGCCAGCAAGGGAGATGTCACCCGCGAGGTCAGCAGCAATATGCTCAACGACGAGATCTACGGCAGGATCCGCACCCTAGCCCGAAGCGGCGACACGGAAGCCGCCGCTGAGGCCCTGACCCGCCATTCGGACATCTCCATCAAGCAGGCGCGCGAATTCATCGCCCTCCTGGAGGACTGAGCTCCTCCCGGGAGGGCGGAAAGCCCGCCGGGCAACGGCCCCCCACTGCTACGGGCAGAGTCCGGCCCGCCGGGCCGGTCAGTTCCGGACGGAAATGCCGGCGAGCAGTTGTTCGAACGCTAGCGACTCCAGCGCAGCCGCATTGTGCTGAGGCTGCGGGCCCTGCAGCAGTGCGATGAACTCCCCTGCCGCCCTGTCGATCCGCGCCGACAGGGGTGAGCCGCCGCCGTCGTCGTTGTTGCCCCAGTCCTGCGGGCCGGCGAAGACGGCCGTGTTGGCGGTCCGGGTCCGGAGGTAGGTGAACAGCGGCCGCATGGCGAAGTCCAGGACCATCTGGTGCCGGTCCGTGCCGGCGGTGGCGCCAAGCAGGACGGCCTTGCCCTCGAGCGACTTCGGGTCGAGGACGTCGATGAAGGACTTGAAGAGCCCGCTGTAGGAAGCGCTGAAGACAGGGCTGACGGCGATAATGCCGTCCGAGGCTTCGACTCCGGCGATCACCTCGGCCAGCTTGGGTGCCGCATAGCCGGTCACGAAGTTGTTCGCAATGTCCACGGCGAGGTCGCGCAGTTCCACCACCTGAACGTCGGCGGCGTAGCCGGCAGCAGCCAGTTGACGTTCCGCGGAGGCGGCCAGCTGGTCCGCAAGCAGGCGGCTGGAGGAGGGGACGCCCAGTCCGGCGGAAAGAACGGTGATGCGGCGGGATTCCACGGTGATGCTCCTCTGGTTGTTTCGTGGGCACAAACGCCGGTACATGCGTTTGCATCTACCTGCACAAGGTGTGGCGTGCCGCTTTTATTCCCGCCGGCGAACTGCGACACTTCCGGGATGGCTGCGAACAAATCCCAAAACAAGACCCAGTCCACCGGCGCGTCCGTCGAGGCCTTCCTGGCCGCCGTCGAGCATCCCGTCCGGCGGGAGGATGGCTTCCGGCTGCTGGAACTGATGTCGGCGATCACGGGCCGGCCGGCGGAGATGTGGGGCCCAACGATTGTGGGGTTCGGCTGTTACCACTACAAGTACGAAACCGGCCGCGAGGGGGACGCCCCCGCCGTCGGCTTCTCCCCCAGGAAGGCGAGCCTGTCCCTCTACGGCCTGACGTACGGTCCCGAGTCGGCAGACCTGCTGGGCCGGCTGGGGAAGCACAGGACGGGTGCGGGGTGTCTCTACGTCAACAAGCTCGACGACGTCGATGAGGCGGTCCTGGCCGAGCTGGTCCGGAACGGCTACCGGCACGTGACCACGGTGCTGCACCAGCCCTAGGCCCCCCGCAAGCTCCCCCGGCAACGCGGGGTCTCTTGCGGCCCATCCCGGGCACCGACATGGGCCGTAGGTGACCCCGCGTTGGGGTGTGGGGGTAAAGCAAAAGGCCCCCGCGTCCGGTTCCCAGGGGGAATCCGGAGGCGGGGGCCTTCCAGCAGTTCAGGATTGCAGAGCCGGTGAAGGCTACTTGCCTGCGACTACGTCGAGTTCGATCACAGCGGCAACGTCGGCGTGGAGACGGACGTTTGCCTGGTAGGAACCAACCGACTTGATGTGCGTCGGCAGTTCAACCTTGCGCTTGTCGATGCGGCCAAGGCCAGCGGCCTCAACAGCGTCGGCCACGTCGCCCTGCTTGACGGTGCCGAAGAGGCGTCCGGTCTCGCCAGCCTTGACAACGAGCTTGACCGGCTTGGCGGAGAGTGCAGCGGCCTGCTTCTGAGCGTCTTCCAGGGAAGCGTGCTCGCGGGCGGCGCGGGCAGTCTTGATGGACTCAACCTGCTTCTCGCCACCCTTGGACCAGGTCAGGGCGAAGTTGCGGGGCAGCAGGTAGTTACGTGCGTAACCGTCCTTGACCTCGACAACATCGCCTGCAGCACCGAGACCGGTTACTTCGTGGGTCAGTATGAGCTTTGCCATGTTAGTTAATCCCTTCCTTAGCCGCGGCCAGCGCCGGAGTAAGGCAGCAGAGCAACTTCGCGGGCGTTCTTGATTGCCTGTGCGATCTTGCGCTGTTCCTGCACCGTGACGCCGGTGACGCGACGGGCGCGGATCTTTCCGCGGTCGGAGATGAACTTGCGCAGCAATGCTACGTCCTTGTAGTCGATGACAGTGATGTCAGCGGCCTTCAAGGGGTTGGACTTTGGTTTGGGCTTACGGAGTTCAGCCTTAGCCATCGTGGAGCTCCTATTCGATGGAGCCCGTGGATATTGATCCACGGGATGGTGGTGATCCGACGCCGGTGAGCGCCCGTCCGCCTTGCGGCGTTCCGGCGGGTTCCGTCGTCGAACCTTAGATGTTGTTTAGAAGGGAGGTTCGGAATCCGGGCCGTTGCCCCAGCCGCCGCCTGCATTGCTGACACCGGGCGTGGCCCAGGGGTCATCCTGCTGCTGTGCGGGCTGCTGGTTGCCGCCCCAGGTTCCGCCGGAGTTGCCGCCCTGGTTTCCACCAGAGCCGCCACCGAAGCCGCCACCGCTGTTGCCGCCGGCGCCGAAGCCACCCTGGGCACCGTTGCCGGCACCCCCACCGCCGGAGCGCTGGGTGCGGTTGACCTTGGCGTTGGCGTAGCGCAGGCTGGGGCCGATTTCATCGACCTCAAGCTCGATAACGGTGCGCTTCTCGCCTTCCTTGGTTTCGTAGGAACGGCTCTTCAGCCGGCCGGAAACGATCACGCGCATGCCCTTGGTCAGGGATTCGGCGACGTTCTCGGCTGCTTCACGCCATACCGACGCGCGGAGGAACAGGGTTTCCCCGTCCTTCCACTCATTGGACTGGCGGTCGAAGGTGCGGGGAGTAGAAGCGATGGTGAAATTCGCTACTGCCGAACCTGACGGTGTAAACCTCAGTTCGGGGTCACTGGTGAGATTACCGATGACCGTAATAGTGGTTTCGCCTGCCATCTACTGCCTCCTTGTTCGTTCCTGCGGGGTGAAGAATGAAAATCGGGAGCTGAGATTACTCAGCGACGACCTTCTGCACTTCGGGGCGAGTGATCTTGGTGCGCATGATGGTCTCATTGAGGCTCAGCTGGCGATCAAGTTCTTTGGCGGTAGCCGGCTCGGCGGTGAAGTTCACCACGGCGTAGATACCTTCGGTCTTCTTCTGGATTTCGTAAGCCAGGCGACGACGGCCCCAGATGTCAACCTTTTCGATGGTTCCACCATCGGTCGTGATGACGTTCAGGAACTTCTGAAGCGTTGGCTCAACGGTACGCTCTTCGACCTCGGGGTCGATGATTACCATCAATTCGTAAGGACGCATATGTGAACCCACCTCCTTTGGGCTAAGCGGTTACGGCATTTCCGTAACAGGAGGTTCATTTGCGGTGCCATGTGCCCGCTTCACCCCCAGGAACGGGGGCAGGGCGCAGCACAGACTTCAATAGCTTAGTGCATATGGGCGGATTCAGCGATTCCACGCCGTTCCAGCGTAGCGGAGGCCGGCACGGCCCCGGAAGCAAAGCCGGCCTCCATGTGGACAACCCTGTGCCAGAATCGGGGCATGACCACCGGCTCCCCGCTCCGCGACAACGCCCGGCCGATCCGGCGCAGCCGGCTGCGCTTCGCGGTTATGCTCCTCGCCGGGGTCCTAGCGGCCACGTCGGCCGGCCTGGCCGGGCACTGGGTGGAGGCTCCCGCGGTCGGCTGGGGCAGCGCCTCGTTGACCTACGTTGTCTGGGTCTGGCTGGCGATCGGCCGCTTCGACCCGGCCGAGACCCGGGCGCATGCCACCGCAGAGGACCCTTCGCGCAGCATCACCGACCTGCTGATCCTGGCGGCCAACGTCGCCAGCCTCGGCGCGGTGGCCGCCGTCGTCGTTGATTCCCATGCCAACGACGGCGGGTCCCGGTTCGGCGGCGGCCTGCTGGCGCTCGCTTCCGTGGCCCTGTCCTGGCTGCTGGTGCAGACGCTGTTCACCCTGCGGTACGCCGAGCTGTACTACAGCACGGGCGGCAAGGCCGGCTCCGCAGTTGGCGGTATCGATTTCAACCAGGACGACCCCCCGCAGTACACCGACTTCGCCTACCTTGCCACGAGCCTCGGCATGACCTACCAGGTCTCGGACACCGCCCTGCAGAACCACGGCATCCGGGCCGAGGCGCTCAAGCACAGCCTGTTGTCGTACCTCTTTGGCACCGTCATTCTGGCCACCACGATCAGCCTGGTGGTCAGCCTGGCCTTCTGACAGCTGTGGTTCCCGCAGCCCTTCTGGCGCGCCGGCGACCGGATTCCGGGGGTTTTCGGCCCGGAAAACGAGTACCTGGGACGAAAACTACTCGACTTCACGCGATGCCCTACTCGACTATCCGTGCGGCCTATTCCCCCGGGAGACCCCGCGGCTATATTTGCAAAAGCACGGCCATCTAGTCAGGGTTCGCTCCTACCCCGAGAGTATCGGGATGACGAGCATAAGTCGGGTGGAAACTGACTATTTTCCAGCCGATGTCTGGGAACCCTGGCTCAAATGGCTTCTTTTGGCGACTGATTTGGGGGCACGATGGATATGTTTGGCCGGGACAGCGGGGCGGCACGCATTCAGCAACTTGCCGTCCGGTCACCCATCTGCCCTACTGCCGTCAGGCGCTTTCGCCGTGAGCATCGGAGCAGCCATGGAATCTAGCCCAGAACTCGCCGTCCTGACACCCAGCTATGCCCCGGACGCCGAACTGTGTCGGGAACTCAATCGCTCGGTTCTCCGCTGGATGCCAGAAAACGTCGTCCATCACATTGTCGTTCCAAAGCAGGACTCTCCCGTGTTCCGAATGCTTTTGAACAGCAGGACCGAGGTCCACGAAACTGGTGAATTCCTCTCCGATTCGATGTGGAAAACCCCCGGCCTCAATATGTGGATCAACCGTTCGCGTCCTTGGGTGCCTGTCAGGGGCTGGATAGCCCAGCAACTCATTAAGTTGTCCGCATCCGCCACGCTAAATGCTGACGCCGTGCTTCTTGTCGACTCCGACATGGTGATGGTCGCACCGACTGACATTGAAGCTTTCCGGCAGGACGGCGAGTTGGTAATGTACCGCAACCCGGGAGCAATCCATTCCGGACTACCCCGGCACCGCCTATGGCTCGAATCAGCTCGGGCGCTGTTGGGGCTAGCGCCCCCTGAGAGCGGGAACTTGACAGACTACATCTGCTGGCCATGCGTCTGGGATCCAGAAATAGTCCGGGCCATGCTAAAACGTGTCGAAGACGTTAGCGGCCGGTCCTGGCAGACCGCAATCGGCTCCCAACTCCACTTCTCGGAGATGATGCTCTACGGCACATTCGTGGACGAAGTGCATGGCGGCCCGCGGGCTGTCACGTCACGAATGAGGAGCATCAACTACTCGGATGAAGTGCCCTTAGACGGGGTGGAGATCTCCCATATGCTCCGGGGAGGCCCACCGGATGCGTTGTCCGTGATGATTTCAGCCAAGTCGGGTATTACTCAAGAGCATCGTATGCAGGCACTTGCGGACTTCGAAGATCATTTGACGGCGGACCGTATCAGCGCCCCTAGAGGTATGTCTTGACACCGTCACATCGTTCCGCTGCCCACCTTTGGCGGATCGTTCAGGGAAGGAGTCCGTCGGGTTTCGCCAAGGCGGTCTTGCGCCGTTTAGCGCATCAGATGGACCAGCGCTTCGATTTCATGGGTGCGGAGCTGCCCGTACGAGTCGAGGACCTTGTTGAGTCCAGCGTGATGCGCTCCCCTCGCCCATTCCGGGCTCCCGATGCCACACTTCGGATCGGTTGGGTCTGCTCCCCACCGGGGCCCGGCTCCGGTGGCCACACCACACTCTTTCGCATGGTCGAAGCGGCGGAGCAACGCGGTCACGAATGCACCCTGCTTCTCTATGACCGGAACTCGGATGATGTTGCCCATCACGAGTCGGTAATCCGGCAATATTGGCCCAAAATCAGGGCAGGAATCCGAAGCGCGACGGGAGAGATAAGTAGCATGCACGCTCTGGTTGCCAGCTCCTGGGGCACCGCACACGTGGTAGCGAGCAGGGCCCCCTCCACAGCCAACTGCTTCTACTTCATTCAGGATTATGAACCGTATTTCTACCCCCGCGGTGCCCTGTACGCCTTGGCCGAGGACACGTATAGGTTCGGTTTTACCAACATAGCCTTGGGCGAGATGGTCGCATCCAGGCTGCGGGAGGAACTGGGCATCAATGCAGATGCAACGGTTCCCTTCGGATGCGACACCAGCACCTACAGGCTTCTCCGCCGCGATGCAGCCTCGGCACCGCGCTCCGGCATTGTTTTCTATGCGAAGCGAAGCGTGGACCGCCGTGGATATCTGCTGGCAAAGCTGGCGTTAGAGATATTTCATCACGAGCACCCAGAACACGAGATTCATATCTACGGAGATGCGGTGACTGACTGGAACATTCCCGTTACGAATCACGGATCGTTGAGCCCGTCCGACCTCAATGCTTTGTACAACCGGACTATTGCCAGTGTGGCCCTCTCGTTCACCAATATTTCCCTCGTTGCCGAAGAACTGATGGCCGCCGGCAACGTGCCTGTCATGAACGACCATCCGTTCCCCAGAGCCGATCTGTCCGCTCCTGAAACCAGTTGGATGTCGGCCACGCCCCAGGCGATCGCCCGTGGACTTTCGGCTGCCGTTTCGTCGCCGGACATCGAAGACAGGGCCCGGCATCTGGCTCAATCTGTTCGGCGGTCGTGGCGCCTACCGTCAGTTCTCGTTTCTCAGGCAATCGAACGGGTTTGCGGCGCTCCTGTGGTCGAGTTTGCTCTCCCCCCTGGAACAGAGACGGTCCCATGAGCCGACATCGGACGTCGCAGGCACGGTTACCCACGACCGGACGTCAGCGTGTGGCAGGCGTGTCCACCTCGGGGGCGGAGCCTGAGGTCGACGTGATGAAAGGTCGAAAGGTTCCTTTTCTTCTCCGCGCTATGGCATTTTGCATCTTCTTTTTTCCGTCGTCCATGGTGTTCAGGCCCATTGGTGCGGCTGGCACTGTGCCAATGATTCTGGCCGCGCTCATCTTCGTTCTGTGGATTTGCTCGGTCCTTTTTGGGCTCCACAATCCGATCAACGTACGGCACCCCGGACGCGTGGCGCTGGCGGCATTGTTCATTGCAACTTGCGCCTCATACGCGGCCCTGTATGCGGGAATCACCGGAGGAAGTACAGAAATTGCGCGTGCCTCTGCAGATCGATGGTTGATCCTATTGATGGCCAGTGCGGGCATCGTGCTGGTAACTGGCGAAGTGATCCGGACTCTTTCCGACGCCATGGTATTGGTGCGAGCAATTCTGGCAGGAGCGTTTTTCTGTTGCCTGGTCGCACTGGTCCAGTTCGTTTTCCGGATAAACCCCATGGAATGGTTCCAGTACGCAATGCCCGGTTTCACGTACAACGGAGGGGATACACCGTTCCAATCGAGGGGTGCGCTGTTGCGCGTTGCCGGAAGCTCCTTCCATTCGATAGAACTCGCCGTCGTGTCCGCCATGCTACTGCCGCTGTCGATTTGGCGTGTGATCTATGATAAAGGGCGCTGGATCGGTCTTAGGTTGCTGGGCACCACCCTCTTGATATTGGCCATCGCAACAACCGTCTCGCGTTCCGGTGTGCTTGGCCTTGTGGTCGGGATTGCCGTGTTCATACCATTCCTCCCGTCCGTTCCGCGCGTTTGGGCATTAATCGCATCGCCGATTGCCCTTGCCGGCCTTTTTTTGGTTGTTCCTGGACTGGTAAGCACGCTAACCGAGACGGTGACTTCCTCAGGCTCGGACCCATCAATTTCTACACGGACGAACAACTACCCCCGAGTGGAAGCGATGGTGGCCGAGCGCCCGTTCCTCGGCGCGGGCCCAGGTAACTACGAGCCTGATAGTGCAATCCACATTCTTGATAACGAGTACTTAAATGCGGCTGTAACCCTCGGCCTCATCGGGCTCTTTGCGGTTGTGATCTATCTGATCGTCCCGGGCGTGACAAGCGTGCTGGCTGCTCGGTCGTCCCGCGATCCTCAGTTGAGGTCGCTGGCAGGGGCTGTTGGTGCTGGTGGCCTCGTTGCCGGGATTTGTTCCCTAACATTCGATTCTTTGTCTTTCCCAGTTTTTGCCCTTATATATCCCGTCCTGATCGGACTCGGTGGAGCCGTTTGGATCATGGCAAAAGCAGAGAGCGGTTCAGGACCTTGGCTGCGGAGTACAAACTCAACTCCGCAATCCAATGGCTTCGAGTCATAAATCACCAGGAGGAAGTACGTGGACCCTTTAGCAGTCTTGAAAACACTCTGGGAGTACCGAGTGGTTTCCATCCCGATTCTTCTTCTGACGTTGTCTTCAGGGCTTTACGTATTTCAGTTCGCCCCCCGATCATATGAGACTTCTGCAACGTACGCCATGATCAATCCGGACATACCAACTCAGCAGGATCTGCTCAATAACCCAGAACTCGGGAAGTTGAACGGTAAGAATCCATATCTACGTTCTTCAGACCCATCATTGATTGTTCAGGTACTTCTGACCCGACTGAACGACAGTTCGATGGCCGACAAACTAAGTGAACAGGGATTAAGCCCGGAATACACCGTCAGCCGCGGCGTTGGGGGCATCAACGGATTCCTTGTCGACATCACCGGGATTGCTGAAACACCTGAGAAATCCTTCGCCACCACCCGGGCTCTCGGAAGCACTCTCGAGCAGTATCTCTACGAAGGGCAGAAGGTCAACGGCGCGGACGACGCCTATCTGTTCTCCTCCATGGTGGTCGCCCCTCCCGATAAGGCTACGGAGCAATTCTCTAGCAGGCTGCGGTCGCTGATTGCCGTATTCCTTGCGGGAGTAGTGCTAATGTTCGGCGCCGTGTCCGTCGCCCGCTCGGTGTCGGTTTCCCGCACCCGTCGCAAGTCCGAGCTCGGAGACGTCTCCATAATTGAGGCGGAACCGAAGAGCAGAATCAGGCATAGGGCACCTGCAGCCAAGGACACGTCGAACCAAATAGAGCCATCGGTTGGACATCGCCACCCGGACCCTTCCCATGAAGCGCTCGGGACGCCGGAGGACAGTTCAGGAGAAGACCAGAGGATGTCGGAGCTGGCGAGGTGACCAAGAGGATCGCCGACCACGAATTTCGGCTCGGCTACCTTGTACCTGAGTTTCCGGGGAACACACACAGCTTTTTTTGGCGGGAACTAACGGTGCTGCGCCAGCTTCACATTTCACCGGATGTGGTGTCCACCCGGAAACCTGGGTCTCAATTGGCGGCACAGGAGTGGGCGGCGATGGCACGGGGGATCACGACCTATTTGGGAGAATTTTCGGGTGACGCATTCCGGACGACCATGGGCGGATTCGGTAGGACGCGGTTCGGGGCGTTCTCCGAATTGACCCGGACCGTCCGTATCGCTGCCCAAGAGGAGGCGCCATTTGGAGGTCATTCAGCCCGGCTCCGCGCCGGCATCGGCCAGTTGGCGTGGGTGGTGATGGGGGCCAGGCTGGCCGGATTGGCCAGACGCAATCTATGGCAGCATGTGCACGTTCATTCCTGCGGCAATTCCGCTTACATTGCCATGTATGCGCATCTACTGACGGGGTTGCCGTACAGCCTGACGCTTCACGGTCCGCTGAGCGACTATGGGCACAGCCAAGTTCTGAAGTGGAGCCGATCGTCCTTCGGCATCGTTATCACGGAAGCCCTAAAGCGCGACGTCGAGGCAGCTCTGGGAAGCGTCCTCCCCCGGGACCTCGAAGTGTCACCAATGGGAGTCGACGCACAGGAATTCGCCCGGCAAGGAACATATGAGCCGTGGTCCGGCCATGGTCCGTTCAGAATCTTCGCCTGCGGTCGCCTAAATCCCAGTAAAGGCCATGATGTCCTTCTACTCGCCGTGCATAGGATGGTCAAGGACGGCCTGGATGTTCAGCTATCGGTTGCCGGCGAGGACGAACACGGTGGGCTGGGTTACCGTCGCGAACTTGAGCGGATGATCGTGGCGTTTGGCCTCGAGTCTCGGGTCCGACTGCTGGGAGCAGCACCAGCGACGACCGTCCGAATCGAACTTAATCGTGCACACGTATTCGCCCTGGCGAGCCACGCGGAGCCTCTCGGAGTCGCCATTATGGAGGCCATGTCAATGGGGGTGCCTGTCGTTACAACCGACTCCGGCGGCGTCCCCGAACTGGTGGATGACGGGATCAGCGGCATTCTCGTACCGCCGGGACGGCCCGACCTGCTGGCCGTGGCACTAGTGAATGTCATGCACCAGCCGGGTTTGTGCCTTAGGCTCAGCGCCGCTGGCCGTCGTCGAGTGGAAACTTCGTTCAGTCATCAGGGAAGCGCCCTGACCCTCGCCCGTTTGGTTCGTGCGGCCGCTGCAAGCCCGATCACCAGCCCGGAGGAGAATCCTGATCTTTTCTCATCGCTGGGTCGACAATTAGAAACAAACCCCGACGAAACTAGGGGAACCTCAAATGCTCAGAATCCCTAAAGTCCGACTGTGGAAAGTACAGCCCAGGTCAAGGGTTCCGAATTCCGGGACTGCACCGGCAGTGGCACTCGTAGTCGCCATCATCGCCGCCGGCACACTCTTCGGCTTTCGGCCCGGCACCTTCCAAAATTCTGCAAGCAAGGACGCCAAGGTAGTGGTCACTCAGGTAGATCCGCTGTCTCGACTTCCCAGAATTCCTTGGGAGGGCGGCCCGCTGTACTGGAGCCAGTTCCCGAAGTCCAACGATGCCGGCTGGGACGAACCCAATTTCTTTCCCATTTCAGTCTTCATGGGCAAGCCGGAACACGCAGCGGCGCTGAAATCCTTGGGAGTCAACACATACATGGGTGTAGAACATGACGGCTCCTCTCTTTCAGTCATCACCGGTCAAGGCCTGTTCGTGATGCCGCAGGACGAGTGGACACAATCAGAAGTCGGCCAGGACCGACATGCTGTTGGCTGGTTTATATCCGATGAATGCGACATGGGCATCGGCTGCACTGGGTCGAACCCAGCAGAGAACCTCGCTGATCAAATTGCCAAAGTGGACCGCGTTCACTCCTTTAGCGATGGCCGCTTCACAATGGCGAACTACTCAAACGGAATCTTGGACACCTACTGGGCACAAGGAGCCATGGCCGAATTCATGAAAATTGTAGATGTGGCAAGCGTGGACAAATACGCCTACACCAGCCCGTTTGTTGATAGCCAGGTGACCCATTCCCCGCATTGGCCAGCCGGTGCCAATCCGGCCTCTTCCGGTTCCTATGGCTGGTTGACGGATCGGATGCGCGCGTATCAGGATCCCGCGGGTATCCACCCCAATTGGGTGTTCGTAGAGACCGCGATGCCCTTACTCAATGACGCTGGCTCGCTGACGATTACGCCGGACCAAATCGAGGGTGCCGCCTGGTCCGCCATCATCCATGAGGCACGGGGAATAGCCTACTTTCAGCACAACAATGGTGCGATTTGTGGGTTCTATTCTCTTGTCGAGTGTGACGGGGCCAGACTAAGCCGGATCAAAGAAGTCAACGCCGAAATCCAGTCCCTGGCGCCTATATTGAACACCCAGACGTATCGGTTCAAGTTTAACGACACGACGGACACAATGTTAAAAGCCTATGGCGGTTCTGCCTATATCTTCGCGGGACTCGGGTTGCAACAGACCCCCGGGCTCAAGAGCTTTATTCTCCCACCGGAGATAAATGGAACGGCAGTAGAAGTTATCGGTGAAGATCGGACTCTCAATATAACCGACCACACCTTCAGTGACACCTTTGACCATGAGTTTTCGCACCACACCTACAGGGTATCCTTCTAAAATCTGACCCACGAGATCCTAAACCGCCGGCACTGTCGCCATAGTCATGAGACTTGTTTCGCCTAGCTGAGGACGAACAGCGCCACCGCATCGAGGTGAAGCGCCCGCAGGCCGCTGCAGTGGCTTTCTGTCTTTGCGGACGGGACGAGAGTCAAATGGATTCCGCGCGGCCCCGATGGCTCGTGTTCGATTTGTCTTCGAAGTGTGGGCACTTCCTTCGATGGAGGCACTGGTCGCGACAGTAGCGGTCATTGTGAGCGAGGTCGGCGGTGCCCGTGAACAGCCGGAAGGCCGTTCGGTTAGAGGGCCAGAACAATCAGGATGAACTCGCCGAGGCAATGGTCTCGTTCCCGCGCACTTGGGACTTGTCTCAACGAAGCTTCGCATCGCATGCTTCGGAGAGACGTGACGGCGATCTGCGCCTCCGCAGGCATTGCTGTTACGCAGCGTTCCGGAAGAACCGTTCGGTCACCTTCGCGAGCCGGTAGGGGTCCTCGACGCCGCAGAGTTCCCGGGCTGAGTGCATCGAGAGCAGGGGCACGCCGACGTCGACCGTACGGATGCCGAGGCGGGTGGCGGTCAGCGGCCCGATCGTGGAGCCGCAGGGCATCACGTTGTTGGAGACGAATTCCTGGTACGGGATGCCGGCGTCGGAGCACAGCCGGGCCCACCGGGCCGCGCCGGTGGCGTCGGTGGCGTAGCGCTGGTTGGCGTTGATCTTCAGCAGCGGGCCGCCGTTCAGGGCCGGCCGGTTCGCCGGATCGTGGCGTTCGGCGTAGTTGGGGTGGACGGCGTGCCCGGCGTCGGCGGACACACAGAACGACGCCGCGAAAGCCTGCCGCCGCTGGCTCGCCGAGGCTCCGAGCCCGTCAGAGATCCGCACCAGCACGTCCTCGAGAATCGGTCCGCTGGCACCGGACCGCGAGGCGGAGCCGATCTCCTCGTGGTCGAACGCGGCCAGCACGGCAATCGGCGATCCGGCCGGAAGCGGCGCGGCGGCGTGCGCGATCAGCGCGGTGAGCCCTGCGTGGGTTGCCGACAGGTTGTCGAGCCGACCGGAGGCGAAGAACTCACGCTTCGCGCCGAACACAGCCGGCGGCTGGGTGTCCGCAATGACAACGTCGTAGCCGCCGATCAGGCCAGCGTCCACGTCCGCGCCGGCAACCCGGTCCGCCAGCAGGCCCAGCAGGTCTTCGCCGGCCGGGTCACCGAGTCCGTACACCGGGTTCATGTGCTGCTGCTTGTCCAGGGCCAGTCCCTCGTTCACCGCCCGGTCCAGGTGGATGGCCAGCTGCGGGAACCGCAGCAGCGGCCCGGTAGCGGTGAGGTGCTGGGTGCCGTCCCGCATCACCAGGCGTCCGGCGAGCTGCAGTTCCCGGTCCAGCCACGAGTTGAGCAGCGGGCCGCCGTAGACCTCCACGCCGGCCTGCAGCCAGCCGAACTTGCCCGTGGTGGGTTTGGGCTTGAGCTTGAACGACGGCGAATCTGTGTGCGCGCCCAGGATGTTGAACCCGGTGGTAGGGCCGGCCGTCCCCGGTGTCACCCAGGCGATGATCGCGCCGTCGCGGACCACGTAGCACTTGCCGGTGCCGGCGGCCCCGTTCCATGGCTGCAGTTCGTCGAGCGCGCTGAATCCGGCCTGGTCGAGCCGGCGGGCCGCCTCGTGCACGGCATGGAAGCTCGACGGCGACGCGGTGACGTACGCACCGAGGTCCTGGATGTGGGCTGCGGCGCTGGACTCTGAAGGCATGGCTTCGAGTCTAGCGCCGCGGCGTGGGGCCGGAGGGCCCTGGCCCTACACGGTGACGTTGAGTCCGGCTGTGTACCCGCCGGGCACGGAGCCGGTCATGGTGGCGAGCTGGTAGATGCCGCCGTCATTGCCGAAGACGTTGTCCGACTTCAGCGTGGTCCGCGGGAAATTCCGGGCGCTGGATTCGTAGCCGGCAGAGGCGTAAACCTCTTTGCAGGCGGCGTCCGTGAGCGCGATCTGCGACACGGCGAGGACCTGCCCGGCCGCCGTCGCGTTTTTCATGGACTCGAACACCTCGAAGTGGATGTGTGGCCAGCGGCCGCTGTAGGCGCCGGGGAAGACGGTCTGGAAGGTGACCTGGCCATTGGTGTCGGCCTCCTGGACGCCGCGGAGGAAGTTCTCGTTCTTGAGTCCGGCGTCGTACATGGAGTACTTGCCGTCCTTGTCGCAGTGCCAGGCGTAGACGGCGGCTCCGGCCAGCGGCGCACAGCCGTTGGCGTTGTCGAGCAGGGTCAGAGTGACGGTGAGCGGCACGCCGTCGACCTTGGTGCTGGAGGTCCCGAAGCTGGAGGTGATGTCCTGCCGGACCACGCCGGAGGCGGCCAGCACGTTCGGGCCGTTGGAGCCGTCGCCGGGGTAGGGTCCGGCGGTTTCCTGGGGTATTTCGAGTCCGCACTCGGCGATCGCTCGCGTCAGCGTGGGCGAGGCAGAAGACGAGGGCGTGGGCGTGGCAGCCGCAGTTCCGGCGGATACCGCCGCCGACCCGGTCGCGGCGGAGGTGGACGTCGCGGCCCCGGTGGAGGAGCCCCCCGGGGTGCAGGCTGCCAGGGCGGCGGCCGTGCCGGCACCCAGGAACATACCCAGCGACCGGCGACTCATCAGGGTGGACAGGTCGAATTCCAGACCGCGGTCGTGGTTGGGGTGCGGCTCGTGCGGTGGCTGCGGAGTAGAAGTCATGCCTCCATGGAACCCCGAGGCACTATGCGCTGACTAGGCCCATCCTGTGAACCCGCTGTGGTTTGGGCCCGAGCTGGCCGGGTGCCGTCCGCCCCGCGGGACATGCCCTCCGCCGGCCGCGGTGAACGGACATGTTGCCGGTATGTCCAATGCTCCGCGGCAGGGCTGGGCATGTCCCATGGTGGTGGCGATCCCGCGGGTCAACGCCACCCGCCGGGCCTCCTGGCCTCCGGGAGCTACGACGCCGGGCCGGCGCCCACGGTGGCTGCCTGGGCTGGCGCCGCGGTCTCGTCCGCCCGGGTGTCGCCGGTGCCAGAAACCAGGGGCTTTCCGCCGTTTTTGCGGTAACGCCAGATTCCGATACCCACCACGACAGCGGCGAGGGCAAGTGAGAGCAACAGGGATTCGCGGGTGGACTCCAGGACCACCATGCCGATCAGCAGCGCGACGATGCTGATGATGGCCACCCAGGTCAGGTAGGGGAAGAGCCACATCTTGAGTTGGAGGTCCTTGGCTGCTGGGCCCATCCGGCGGCGCAGGATCAGCTGTGAGCTGGCAATCACGAGCCAGACAAACAGTGCGATGGCCCCTGAGGTGTTGACCAGAAACAGAAATACGGTGTCCGGGGCGACATAGTTCAGGCCGACGGTGATGAAGCCGACCACCGTGGAGGCCAGGACGGCGGCGGCGGGGACGCCGCGGCGGGAGATCCGCATCCAGGACCGCGGCGCGTCGCCGCGGCGGGAGAGCGAGAACAGCATCCGGCTGGCGGTGTACAGGCCGGAGTTGAGGCAGGACAGAACGGAGGTCAGCACCACGATGTCCATGATGGTGCCGGCACCGGGGATACCGAAAAGCTCGATCACGGCAACGTAGGGGCTCTTGGCCACGGAGGCCGAGTTCCAAGGCAGGAGCGTGACCACGACCGCGATGGAGCCGATGTAGAACACGAGGATGCGCCAGACGGTCGACTTCACGGCCTTCTTGACCGCGTCGACTGGGTTTTCGGATTCACCGGCCGCGATGGTGGCGATCTCAGCACCGAAGAAGGAGAAAACAACCACGAGGATGCCCGCCAGCACGGCACCCGGCCCGTTGGGCATAAAACCGCCGTTTTCCAGCAGGTTGCTCACGCCGGGGGCCGGAACGCCCGGGACGAGGCCCAGGATTGCGGCGACGCCGAAGAGCAGGAACAGCACAATCGCCGCAACCTTGATGGATGCGAACCAGAATTCGAACTCACCAAAGGACTTAACCGAACCCAGGTTGGTCAGGGTCAGCAGCACCATCAGCAGCAGCGCCCACACCCACTGGTCGATCCCCGGGACCCAGCGGTGCATGATCGCCGCGCCCGCCGTGGCCTCGATTCCGAGGACAATGATCCAGAACCAGGCGTACAGCCAGCCGATGCTAAAGCCTGCCCAGCGGCCCAGGGCTTTGTCCGCATAAGCCGAGAAGGAACCGGTTTCCGGGTTGGCCGCCGCCATTTCACCCAGCATCCGCATGACCAGGATGACTACGAGACCTGCCGCCGTGTAAGCAACCAGGATCCCGGGGCCGGCCTGCTGGATTGCCGCGCCGGAACCGACGAACAGTCCGGCGCCGATCACGCCGGCGATGGCGATCATGGACAAGTGCCTGGGTTTCAAAGACTTGGAGAGCTGCTGGTCTGCCTGCATAAGGCGCCGTCCTTCGTGGATTGTGCGGGTCCGCGGGGGATCGTAAAACTTGTGCCCCGGACCACAGTGACGTTTCACACTAGACCGCGCCCGGCGCCGCCTGTCCTGTGCAATCCCACAAATGACGCACGCCATCTCAAGGCAGACTTCCAAGAAAACGGCACCCCATGCAACTAAAGTTGCTTCACGGGAAATTCTGAAATGTGCCTGAAACCACTGCTTCAGGCAATTTGCTGCCCTGGCCCGCTGCTGCCGGGCCCGCTGCCCCGGCCGTCTGGCCGGTGCAGCGCATGGGTTCAGTACTCCGGGTTGCTCGGCACTACCAGTCCGGTCTCATACGCGTAGACCACCGCCTGGACCCGGTCGCGCAGATGCAGCTTGTTGAGGATCCGGCGCACGTGCGTTTTGACGGTGGCCTCGGAGAGGAAGTACCGGTGTGCAATCTCGGCGTTCGAAAGACCCTCGGCCATCGCCCCCAGCATCTCGGTTTCGCGCGGAGTCAGGTCCTCCAGCAGCGGATCCCTGTCAGGACGGATCCCGTGGCCGGACTCCCGCCCCGACGACACGCCGCCGGTCCCGAACGACACGACGCCGGACCCGGACGGGGCCCCACCAGGCAAGCCCCCGGTCCCGTCGGGGTGCGCCCCGTTGCCCCGGACATACGTTTCCAGCAGCCGCCGCGTGACGCGCGGCGCCACCACCGCATCCCCGCTCGCCACCACCCGGACGGCGCTGACCAGGTCGGCGGGCGCCACATCTTTAAGCAGGAAGGCCGAGGCCCCGGCCTGGAGCCCGGCGAAGGCGTATTCGTCCAGGTCGAAGGTTGTGAGGATGATGATCTTCGCGTGGGTTCCGGACGCGGTGATCGCCCTCGTTGCCTCGATCCCGTCCAGCAACGGCATCCGCACGTCCATCAGCACAACATCGGGCGCGAGGTCACGTACCCCGCCGACCGCTTCCGCACCGTTGGACGCCTCGCCCACCACGCTCAGATCCTCCTCGCCTTCGAGGATCAGGCGGAAGCCCATCCTCAGCAGCGGCTGGTCATCCGCCAGCAGGATGCGGATCCGGCCGGTCCCGCTCGTCGGGTCCGCTTCACTCATGTGCCCTCAATTCCCCGTTGTCGCCGCTCCAGTGCAGGACGGCATGCACGCGCCAGCCATGATCGGCGCTGCGTCCTGAAGCCACGGTGCCCGCGTAAATTCGAGCCCGCTCCAGCATCCCGGCGAGTCCCTGGCCGGTGCCCACTGACCGTGGGGAATCCCGTGCCCCCGGCGCCGCGGACGAGCCGTCGGAACCGACGGAGCCCTTGCCGTCGTCGCCGACGTCGATGGTGACCGTTGACCCGTCCCGGACAATCGCCACCTCCACCCGGCCCAGGGAACGGCCGTAGCGCAGCACGTTGGTCAGTGACTCCTGCACGATCCGGTATACCGTCAGCTGGAACGCGGCATCGTCCGGCAGCGACGGTCCGGTGTGCGAGTAGTGCAGCGGCAGGCCCGCCGTGCGGAAGCCCTGCATCAGTTTGTTCAGGCTGTCCGGTGCACCGAGCGGTTCACGCGGAGCCTGCCCGGGTGCCGAATCGTCACGCAGGACGCCGAGGACGCGCCGCATATCCGCCAGGGCGGTGCGGCCGGTGCGGGAGAGTTCCCCGAGTACCTCGGCCGCCCGCGCCGGGTCCTTCCGAACCACGACGGCGGCGCCGTCCGAAAGGCTGATCATCACCGTGAGCGAATGCGCCACGACATCATGCATTTCGCGGGCGATGCGGTTGCGTTCCGTGACCGACCCGAGCCGCGTGGCCCCCGCGGCCCAGGCGGCCATCTCCTGCTGATGCTCGCGCCCCTGCCGGACCGAGATGCCGATCCCGGTGGCAATCACGTTGGAGAGGGCAATGCTGACGCCGGCGGCAACGCTGCTGATCAGCTGGAAGTTCTCCGGTGTGTTTACGCCCAGGTCCGGCACTCGGCCATCCAGCGGACCGACTGCCAGCAGGAGGTACAGGACCATCAGCGGCGCCGTGGCCGCGGCCAGGCAGACCAGGGCGAAACGCTGGCTGCGCACCACCGCGACGGAGTAGAGCGCAAACCACAGCCCGCCGGAGACGTTGGACCCCCAGGGGTGCAGCAGGGTCACGCCCACCTCCAGCGCGGCCACCACGGCAACCACCGGCACCGGATAACTCCGCCGGAACAGCAGCGCCGCTGCGGCCGCCGCGAGCAGCACGGCGGCCGGCCAGACGCCGTCGCGCACCGATCCCACCGCGGTGGGGGTCACCAGCAGCAGGTAGCAGGCCACGACAACGGCATCCATGGCCCGCGGATGCTGGAACAGGTAGCGCCCGATCCGCCCCCGGCGTCGGGCGGTGATTTCAGCGAAGGACGCGCCGGCCTGGTCGGCCGACGCGCCCCTAACTGGAACTGCGTCAATCATGCTCTGAGCCTAGACGGTGACCCGGCGGGGCCTAGACGTCGCGCCTTTTCAGCAGCACGGCGGCCAGGACCACCGGGATGACCACCCAGCCGCCGAGCACCAGGGCGGCCTGCCAGGCCTCCAGGGTGTCCGGAACGTGCTGCACGGCTGTCATCGGTTCGACCGTGTTGCCCGGCAGGTACTTGCGGGCCTCGACGAAGAAGTCACCCGGGATCAGCTGGAAGGCGATCGGTGCGACGAAGAACAGCCCGACCAGGCTCATGATGCCGCCGGCGGAGTTGCGGATCAGCGCGCCCAGGGCCATGCCGATGGCGGCGACGGCGGCAACGTAGAGGCTGTTGACGAGCAGCAGCTTCACCGACTGCGAGCTGCTGAGGTCCAGCTTGAGGTCGTAGTTCTCCAGAATCGGCAGCGACACCAGGCCGGCCAGGAACACGGAAGCGGCGGTGAGGACGAAGGCCGTCACCATAACCACCAGCAGTTTGGCGGCGAACGCCGGGAGCCGCTTGGGGACGGCAGCGAACGTGGAGCGGGCCATGCCCGTGGTGAACTCTGAACTCATCACCAGCACACCCAGTGAGCCCAGGATGAGCTGCGCGAACACGATGCCGGAGGTGGGGACGCCGACGGCGATATCCCCGCCCTGGGAGGCGAAGGCAGCGGCGGCTTCCGGGTCGGTGGCCGCGGCCTCGGCGAACTGTCCTGTTCCCCAGCCGGAGAGGGCGCCGAAGCCCACGACGACCAGGATGGTGCAGCCGAGCAGGATCAGGGTGGACAGGAGCGTGCGGAACTTGATGAATTCGGAGTTCAGCACCCGCGGGAAGCTGGGGCCCGGGCCGGTGCTGGAGGGCTTGCCGGCCGGGGCGTTTCCGGCGCCGGCGGGAGCATTGCGGGAGGGGTCTAGGGTGGTGGAGCTCATGGCTTAGTTGCCTCCGGACTGGACGGGAGCGGCAGCGCCCGTGGTGATCAGCGAGTGGTATTCGACCTCATCCTTGGTCAGTTCCATGTAGGCCTCCTCAAGGCTGGCCTGAAGCGGCGTGAGTTCGTAGATCATGACGCGGCTGTCAAGGGCCGCGCGGGCGATCTGGCGCGGATCCAGGCCCGAGACCTCGAGCAGTTCGTTGTCCTGCAGCTCCACGGAGATGCCGTCACCGGCGAGCAGGTGCATCAGGTGGTCCGGCTGGTCGGTTCGGACGCGGGTGCGGATCCGGCCCTTGCCGTTGATGATGTCCTGGATGGGCGCGTCCGCGATGATCCTGCCGCGGCCGATCACAATCAGGTGGTCCGCGGTGACGGCCATTTCGCTCATGAGGTGGCTGGAGAGGAACACCGTGCGCCCCTCGGAGGCCAGATACTTGACCAGGTTGCGGACCCAGACCACACCTTCCGGGTCCAGTCCGTTGACCGGCTCGTCCAGAATGACGGTCTGCGGGTCGCCGAGCAGTGCCGCGGCGATGCCAAGCCGTTGTCCCATGCCGAGCGAGAATCCGCCGACCTTCTTCCGGGCCACTTCGGCCAGCCCCGTCATTTCGATGACTTCGTGCACGCGCTTCTTGGGGATGCTGTGCGTGGCGGCCATCGCCAGGAGGTGGTTGTATGCCGAGCGGCTCGTGTGGACTGCCTTTGCGTCGAGCAGGGCGCCGACGTCGCGCAGCGGCGCGGCGTGCCGGGCGAACGGTGCGCCGTTGACGGTGACGGTGCCCGACGTCGGCCGGTCCAGCCCCATGATCATGCGCATGGTGGTGGATTTCCCGGCTCCGTTCGGACCCAGGAAGCCGGTGACCCGGCCGGCCTCGACGGTGAAGTTGACGCCGGCGACGGCGGTCTTGTCGCCGTAGACCTTGGTCAGGGCTCTTGCTTCGATCATGGAAGCGTTCCTTTGGCTAGCTGTGGGGGTGGTGTACCCACCACGCTACCGAGGCGGGCAGCCGATTTCGCCGGTCTCAGGGATGATTCAGGGTCGAATCAGGGTAGTCCGGGAGGATGACAGCGCAGTTCAGGAGGCCGGCGAGTAATACGTCAGGGCGCCGGGCAGGACCGAGAATTCGACGGCGCGGACCCCCGGCATGACCTCTCCGTCCACTGCGAGGACCATGGTCGTGTCCCCCGGTTCCACCCGGATACTGCGTGTTTCGCTGAGGTGGGTGATGCGGGAGGTGGCGACGGTCCCGGTCAGCACCGACCACAGCAGCCGGAGCCGGGCGAAGGACTCGTCGGCAGTGATCATCCTGAGGTCGAAGACACCGTCGTCGAGGACGGGGCGGACCAGCGGGGCATGGTCCCGGGGGTAGTAGCGCCCGCGGCCGACGTACAGGATCCAGAGTTTGTGCCGGACGCCGTCGACAATCAGGGTGGTGGGCTTTTCGGCCGCGAAGGTCCGGAGCATGGCGACGACGCCGGCCAGGGGTTTGCCGAGGGCCGGCTGGAGCAGCTCGCGACGGCGGACCAGGTTCGGGTACAGGCCGATACTCGCGGTGTTGAGCATGGTCAGCTGCAGCTGTTCGGGGGCGTCCGGAAGGCCTCGCTGCACGGCGACCAGGCCCAGATCCGCCCGGGCCGCTTCGCCGCGGGTCGCGGCCTCCACCGCGGCGGTGAGATTCGGGGTTCCGGCGTCCCGGGCGAAATGGTTCAGCGTGCCGCCCGGCAGGACCAGGAGCGGGAGGTTGTGCTCGACGGCGGTCGCTGCCGCCGTGCCGACGGTTCCGTCCCCGCCCCAGACGCCGAGGGCCGAGACGCCGGGCCGGGCCGCTACCCCGGCGATTTCCGCTGTGAGGTCCTTATCGTGGTCGACTTCCTGTATATACGCCTTAGGGAATACTTCTTCCAGGGCAGCTGCCGTCTCCTCCGCGTAGGAGCCGCCCAGGGTGTTGACGGCGATGCCCAGGCCCGCACCTTCCGGCAGTTCGGGGGCCAGCACAGCCGTGCGCCGGATTTCCGGGAAGGGCGGCCGGACCGGCCACCATTTCCTTGTGACCATGGCCGCTCCGGCGCCGATCGCCGAGCCGAAGAAAACATCCGAGGGCCAGTGCGCGCCGGTGTGGACGCGGGAGTAGGCGACACCTGCCGCGAGGGGTGCCAGTGCGGCGCCGACCGCCGGTCGCACGAGGCCCACGCCCAGGGCGAACGCCACGGCCGAGGCGGAGTGGCCCGAGGGCATCGAGGAACTCGTGGGTTGGGGATGGACAAACCTGAAGACCGGCAGGTGCTCCGGCAGCGGACGGGCACGCGGCAGCAGCGTCTTGAACCCCAGGTTGGTGACGGCGGAAGCCACGGCCTGCGCCAGCAGCCCGTGCAGGGCGGCACGCCGGGTCCGGCCCTTGAACAGGGCCATCACGGCGGCGATGGCGAACCAGAGTTTGCCCTTGTTCGCGGCGGCGGAAAGCCGCCGGAAGAAATCGTCGTGGTGGCCCCCGGGGAAGTTGGAGACGGCGCGGACGAGTCTGCGGTCGAGTTTCCCCAGCCGACCCGGCGCCTTCCTCAGCATGCTGCGCATCCGACCACCTTACTGCCGGCGCGGGCGGCGAGGCGCTCAGACGGGCCCGCCGGGTGTCTAGCTGGAACGCAACGGCTTCGCGGCGCCGGCAAGCAGCAGCGCACCCAGAATCGGAATCATGATGGTCAGCAGGGCCAGCCGGATACCGACCAGGTCCCCGAGGTAGCCCAGCAACGGCGGCCCGGCCAGGAATGCGACGTACCCGATCGTGGAGACCACCGACACCCGGGCCGCGGCGTGCCTGGGGTCGTCCGCTGCGGCCGACATCCCCATCGGAAACGCGAGGGCGGCCCCGGCGCCCCAGAGCACCGCTCCGGCCGTGGCCAGCCAGAGGTTACCGGCCAGCACGAAGAGCCCCAGCCCGGCGGCGGCGGCGGCCATGCTGCCGCGGAGCACCGGCACCCGGCCGTAGACGTCGATCGCCCGCCCGCCGAAGAAGCGCACCGCGGTCATGGCCAGGACAAACGCCGCGAACAGCAGCGCACCGGTGGAGTCCGTAGCCTCCAGTCCGTCGACGGCGGCCTTCGCGATCCAGTCATTGCCGGCGCCTTCGGTGAGGGTCGCACCCAGCACCACCACACCAATCAGCAGCGTCCGTCCGTCCCGCCAGGCGGAGCGGCCCCTGGCTTCCCTCGGTTCCCCGGCCGACGGCGCACGCACCGGGGTGTGGGGCAGGAAGTAGCGCGGCGCAAACATCGTCAGCACCGCAACGATCGCGGCGATCACAAGCAGGTGCGCCGGGAGCCCGACGCCCAGTCCCGCCAGGCCAGCACCGATCAGGGCCCCCAGGAACGCGCCGCCGCTGAAGGCGGCGTGGAACTGCGGCATGATGGTGCGGCCGAGCTGGTGCTCGACGTCGGCGCCTTCGATGTTCTGGGACACGTCCCAGAGCCCGATGCCCATGCCAAAGAAGAACAGCGCAATGCCGGTCCCCGGAACGGACTCCGCCAGCAGCGCCAGCGCAACCCCGACGCCGGCCAGGGCGGCGACCAGACCGGCACCGCGCACGGTGTTGGCCGTCCCGATCCGGGCCACCACGGCGCCGGCGGTGGGCAGCGCGATCAGGGAGCCGGCCGCCACGCAGAGCAGCAGGGTTCCCATCTGGCCCGAGGAGATGTGCAGGATGTCCGTCACCGCGGGGATGCGGGCGGCCCAGCTGGCGAACACGAGCCCGTTGATCCCGAAAATCAGGAAGGTTGCGGCGGCAGCGGCATTGAGTTGCGGTCGGGTTGCTGTCCTGGTCATACGATAACTACTTCCACCGAGTGTTGGTCGAGCCGAAAAAAACAACGCGGGGTCACTTAGCGCCGATAAAACCCCTTGGAAGGGCGCTAGGTGACCCCGCGTTGGAGTGGCTAGCGGGCGCGCTGGACGCGGTTTTCGTCCCAGACGGGTTCAGCCGATTCATAGACCTTGCCGTCTGAGCCAAAGACCAGGAACCGGTCGAAGGTCCGGGCGAACCAGCGGTCGTGCGTCACGGCCAGGACGGTTCCCTCGAAGTGGTCGATGGCGCGTTCCAGCGCCTCCGCCGAGTGCAGGTCCAGGTTGTCCGTGGGCTCGTCGAGCAACAAGAGCGTGGCGCCGGAAAGCTGCAGAAGCAGGATCTGGAACCGGGCCTGCTGCCCGCCGGAGAGGGATTCGTACTTCTGCTCCGACTGCGAGGCCAGGCCGTACCCGTCCAGCGCGCCGGCCGCCGCCTCGCGCCCCAGCCCCGAGCGGTGTTCGTCGCCGCGGTGCAGGATTTCCAGCAGGGTTTTGCCGAGCAGGTCGGGCCGGACATGGGTCTGGGCGAAGAAGCCGGGGCGGATCCTGGCGCCGAGTTTCACGGTGCCCTCGTGCGGGACTTCGGCGATGTCGACGTCGGACACCGGCAGGTGCTCGCGTTCCGGGTCGGTGCCGCCGGTGGCGAGCAGGCGCAGGAAGTGGCTCTTGCCGGAGCCGTTGGAGCCGAGCACCCCGACCCGGTCCCCGAACCAGACCTCGGTGGAGAAAGGTTTCATCAGTCCCGTGAGTTCCAGTTTTTCGGCGACGACGGCGCGCTTGGCGGTCCGGCCGCCCTTGAGTCGCATCTTCACGTTCTGCTCGATCGGCAGGGCCTCGGGCGGACCGGCTTCGAGGAACTTCGCCAGCCGGGTCTGCGCGGCGTGGTAGCGGTTGGCCATGTCCGAGCGGAACGCGGCCTTGTTCTTGTACATGTTGACGAGTTCCTTGAGCTTGATGTGCTCCTCGTCCCAGCGTTTCCGGAGCTCCTCGAAGCGGGCGTTCCGGTCCGCGCGGGCCTCGACGTAGGAGCCGAAGCCGCCGCCGTGGATCCAGGCCCCGGCGCCGTTGATGCCCGGTTCGAGGGTCACGATACGGCCCGCGGCATTGTTCAGCAGTTCGCGGTCGTGGCTGATGAAGAGCACGGTCTTCTTCGACTCGTTGAGCTTGCCCTCAAGCCAGCGCTTGCCCGGGACGTCGAGGTAGTTGTCGGGCTCGTCGAGGAGCAGCAGCTGATCGGGGCCGGCGAACAGTGCCTCGAGGACCAGGCGTTTCTGCTCGCCGCCGGAGAGGCTCGACGCCGGGCGGTGCTGCGCGCGGTCAAAGGGCAGGCCCAGGGCGGCCATGCAGACCTCATCCCAGACGGTCTCGACGTCGTAGCCGCCGGCATCTCCCCAGTCCACGATCGCCTGGGCGTAGGCCATCTGGGTGGGCTCGTCGTCGTGCTCCATCATGGCCAGTTCGGCGTCGTCCACGGCGCGTGCAGCGGCCGCCAGCGCGGGGGGCGCGGCGGAGACCAGCAGGTCGCGGACAGTGGAGTCATCCCGGACCTGGCCAACGAACTGGCGCATGATGCCCATGTTGCCGGAGCGGCCGACCACGCCTTCGTCGGCGATGACGTCTCCGGAGATAATGCGGAAAAGTGTCGTTTTGCCGGTTCCGTTGGGCCCGATCAGCGCCGTCTTGGTCCCGTCCGGGACCTTGAAGGTCACGCCGTTGAGCAGCTGGGTGCCGTCGGAGAGGAAGTAATCGATGTTGGAAACGTCAATATGAGCCACGCTTCCATCCTCCCACGGGCACTACCGCGGGTTCGCGCGCCTGCACGCCGCCGGGTTCAGCCCGCAGCGGTGAGGAACTCCTTCAGCAGCGGACCGGAGACGGTGGCGCCGAGCCCGCCTTCCTCGACGAACACGGCGACCGCGAGGTCCCCGTGCACCGCCACGATCCAGGCGTGGGTCTTGGGCGGGTCGTCGGAGCCGAACTCGGCTGTTCCCGTCTTCGCTCCCACCGGGGCTCCCGGAACGGACGCGAGGAAGCCGGTGTGGCCGGAGGTGACCACGGCGCGCATCATGTCCGCAAGGGCGGCGGCCTCCGCTGCGGTGACCGGAGTGCCCGAGGTCGTGGCCGGTGCCGGGGCCGGGGCGGCGCCTGACGTAGTGGCTCCGGCTGGCGGGGCTGCCGTGGTGGAGGCGCCGGCGCCCGCTGCGGCCTCGCCAGTTCCGGGGTTCAGAACGAGCTGCGGCGAGACGGGCGCACCCTTGGCGACCGATCCCGCCATGACGGCGGCGGCCAGGGGGGACATCAGCACCTTGCCCTGGCCGATCATCGAGGCGGCGTGCTCGGTGCCCGTGGCGACGCCCGGGACGGAGCCGAGAAACGCGGATGCACCCAGCGAGGGCGCTTCCACCGCGACGCCCAGGGCGGTGGCGGCGGCTTCCAGCTGCCCCTGGCTGACGGTGCCGCGGGCGTTGATGAACGCGGTGTTGCAGGAGTGCGCGAAGGCATCGCGCAAGGTTACGGATCCCAGCGAGGAGGCCGGGTAGCCTTCGGCGTTTTTAAAGGTCCGGCCGTCGACAGTCAGGGTCGCGGGGCATTCCACCGTGGACTCCGGGGTCATTCCGTTGCGGATCATGGCCAGGGAGTCAACGATCTTGAAGATCGAGCCAGGGGCGTACTGCCCCAGCAGCGCGGTGTCGTATCCGTTGCTGCCCGGTCCGGAGGCGGCGGCCAGGACAGCGCCGCTGGAGGGCCGGAGCGCCACGATGGCCGAGGCCGGACCCACCTTGCCCAGCACGTCTTCGGCCAGCTGCTGGAGGGCCGGGTCGAGGGTGGTTTTCAGCGGGGTTCCCGCCTCCATCGGCACGGTGAACAGGACGCGGCGGCCGCCGTTGGGCAGTCCCTGCCGCTGTTCCGCGGTGAGGCCTGCCCTCTGGGCAAAGACCTGGGTGCCGCTGGTGCCGCGCAGCTGCGCGTCGTACTGCTGCTGCAGTCCGCCCGTGCCGGCGGTGTCCCCGGGCTGGAGTGCCCCGGCGGATTTTTCGATCTGCTCGGCGCTGGCCTCGCCGACCGTCCCCAGCACGGCACGGGCAAAACCGCGGGTGGGAGCGAGCGGAACAGAGTCGGCAACGGCCCGGGCGCCGGGAATCGCGGCAATTTGCTCGTCCGTGATGCTCCGGCCGTCCTCACGCAGGGTGATGGCGGAGACAAAGGCCTCCGGACCGGCGGCCTGGACCTGCTGCGTGTAGGCCGCGGGGTCCACTCCCACCAGCTCGGCGAGCTGGGTGGCGGATGCCGCCGGATCGGCGGACGCCAGCAGGGGTTTGTCGATGCCAACGTTCACGACCGGCCGGTAAGTGACCAGCTTGGCGTCACCGGCGCCCAGGATCTCCGCCCGCTGCGGGGACTCGGTCGACGTGCCGAGGGCTTCACCCGCGGCCAGCTCGGGGACGAGCGTCGCCGGGTTCCAGACGGTCAGCCACTTGCCGCCGGACTTTTTCAGCTCAGCGAAGGTGGTGTACTTCCACTCTCCGGAGCCGATCTTCCAGCTGTAGTTCAGCGGGACCGTGGCGGTGTCCTTCTCCAGTGTCAGCTCCCCGCTTTCCACCGCGGGTTTGGCCGGGGCCAGTGCCTTGAAGACCTCTTTGAGCTGGTCGTTGGCGGCGCCCGAGTCCAAGCCGTCGACCGGCACCGCCCCGACGTCGAGCGCGGCGACGGCGGAGGCAAGCTGCTTGGCCGCATCCTGGGCGCCGGCGCGGCCGTCGTCGCAGGCCACCAGCGAGACGCCAAGAACCAGACCAACAAGGACAGCTGAAAGTTTTGATATGTTCCCCACCGCGCCATTATGCACCGTGCCGCAGACAATTCCCGTGTCACACGGTGTAGGCCGCGGCCCCTGGTGGCCCCAGCGGCGGCGGCCGCACTCAGAAGCGCCGGATGATCCTGCGCTGCGCGGCCACGGAGATCGCGGCCGTGCGGTTGTCCACGCCGAGCTTGCCGTAGATGTGCACGAGGTGGGTCTTGACCGTGGCCTCCGAGATGTACAGCTGCTTGGCGATGGCCCGGTTGCCCAGGCCGGTGGCGAGCAGCTCCAGCAGCTGGATCTCGCGGCCGGACAGGACCGGTTCGGGATTGCGGATCCGGCCCATCAGCCGGGCGGCGACCTCGGGCGCCAGCGCTGTCTGGCCTGCCGCGGCGGAAAGCACCGCCTGGCGGATCTGTTCCGGCGGGGCGTCCTTGAGCATGTAGCCGCTGGCCCCGGCTTCCACCGCGGCGAGGATATCGGCGTCGGAGTCGTACGTGGTGAGGATGAGCACCGGCGGCGCCGGCTGGCCGGCTTCGCCCGCCTTGATCCGGCCCGTCGCCGTAACGCCGTCCATGCCGGTGCCCATCTGCAGATCCATCAGGACGACGTCGACCGGCTCGCCGAGGGTGTGGAGCCGGGAGAGCTCGGCCAGGGCCGCGCCGCCGTCGGCCGCCTCGGCCGCGACGGAGATGCCCTCGAAATCGCTCAGCATGGCCCTCAGTCCGGCGCGGACCACGGGGTGGTCGTCAACCAGCAGTACCCGGATATCGCTCACGGTTCGTTCCCTGCCGGGGAGTCACCGAGCGGCAGCCGGATGGCCACCACCGTTCCTTCACCCGGGGCGGACTCGATGTCCAGGCTGCCCGCCAGTGCCGCCACCCGCTCCTGGAGCGACTTCAGCCCGTAGCCCGACCCGTCGGGGCGCCCGGTGTGGCCCGTGACCGCCGGGGGATCGAAGCCCACGCCGTCGTCGTAGATATCCATCGCGACTTCGCTGCCCAGGAAGGACAGGGTCACGACGGCGGTGCCCGCCTTGGCGTGCACCCAGACGTTCGCGAGGCTTGCCTGGGCGGCCCGGAGCAGGGTGGTGCGGTACGGGTTGGGCAGTTCCACCGGTGTTCCTTCAAGGTCGAAGCGGCAGCGCAGCCGGGCGCCGCGGGCGGCCGCCTCGGTTTCGGTTTTGTCGCAGAGCCGGCGCAGGCTGCTGACCAGGGGATCCTCCGGTGTTTCCCGGGGGGAGTTGCCCGGCTGGATCTCAGCTGAATTCTCTGCTGAGTTCCCCGCCGACTGCTCTGCTGAGTTCTCCGGCTGGTTCTCCGCAAATGCGGGTGGCTGCAGGCCCCGGACGAAGTTGCGGGCCTCGGCCAGGTTGGCCGAGGCCGTCTCCTGGACCGTCCGGAGCCGGTCCCGGGCGGTGGCGGTGTCCCCGTCGTCGAGCGACTTTTCCGCCGAACGGCCCATCAGCACAATGCTGGAGAAACCCTGGGCGAGGGTGTCGTGGATTTCGCGGGCCAGCCTGGCCCGCTCGGCAAGTGTGCCCGCGTTATGCTGGCTGCGCGCCAGTTCCGCGCGGGTGCGGCGCAGTTCCTCGGCCGCGAGCCGCTGCTTTTCCGCCTCCACATAGAGCGCCCGGTACGCCAGCCCGGTGACCACCGCAAAGGCTGCCCCGAACGCCGGCCCCAGCACCATGGGCAGCTGCAGGGCCCCCCCGTCCGCTACGGCGTTGTGGAACCACAGCGCCACGATGACCAGGACCGTGCTCAGGGCGATCGCCGGCAGCGCCAGCCGCAGCGGCAGCACGTGCAGCTGCAGAAAGAAGAGCGGAAAGGCCAGCCACACGAAGTCGGCGCTGGTCCAGATCAGCAGCAGCCAGAGCAGGCAGACGGCACCCAGCCACAGGTCCGAATACGGCATCGGGTCGAACCGGGACGGATCCGTGGAGTGGCGTTTCTCCAGGACGGTGCCCAGCACGTAGACGGCGGCAAGAATCAGCGCGAGGACCAGGGTGACCCAGTTCATGTCCCGGAGTCCCGTCCCCAGCAGCCGCACGAGGGCGACGAGCAGCAGTACCGCGAAGCCGCTGTGAAGGCACACCCGCAGAACGCGCAGTATCACCGCGGCCTCCGTCGTGCCTGCCGTGGCATTCCCTGCCAGCGCACTGCGGTCCTTGTCGTCCATGCTTTCAGCGTAGTGCCGGGCGTGGCCGATTCCGGTCTCAAATGCCGGCCGCCGGACCAGGATCAACCTTTTGGTTGACCGCGTTGATTGGAGCCGCGGGTGACCCGCTCCGGCGGGCCGGCACCAGCCCCGGAACCGCTCGCCGCGGCCCCTGGCCTGACGCCCGGTTGATGACCTAAATCCCGAGCGTCGGCACCCGAAGCCCAAATATGTCCTTTAGGGCATATTTTGCGGCGTGGAACCCTGCCATGCCGGTCACGCCGGGGCCCGGCGGGGTCGAGGACGAGCACAGGTAGACGCCGCGCAGCGGAGTCCGCCACGGGACCGGGCCCAGGACCGGCCGCCGGATGATGCCCCGGAGGTCCACCCGGCCGGCGCTGAAGTCCCCGCCGACATAGTTTTCGTTGTAGTCGGCCAGTCCGGCCGCCGTGGTGACGTGATAACTCACGACGAGGTCGCGGAATCCGGGGGCGAAGCGCTCCAGCTGGGCGATTACCGCCTCGGCCATGTCCACGGTGGAACCGGCCGGCACATGGCAGTAGCTCCACAGGATGTGCCGGCCTGCGGGTGCGCGTCCGGCGTCGAAGCGCGAGGGTTGGGAGGCCAGGACGTAGGGCCGGTCCGGATGCCGTCCGGTGGCGACGAGGTATTCCGCCTCCGCCATCTCCGCACGCGTGCCACCCACGTGGATCGAACCGGCGTCGGCCAGTCCCGGCGCGCTCCAGGGGACCGGGCCGGAAAGGATGAAGTCGACTTTGCAGGCCGCGTTGCCGAACCTGAAGGATTCCAGCGCGCGGCGGTACCGATCCGGGAGTCTGCCGTCAGCGAGCCTAAGCAGCCCGGGCGGTGCCACGTCCAGCAGGGTGGCCCGGACCGGTGGCAGCTCCGCAAGGGATCCGATCCGCACCCCGGTTTCCACTGCTCCGCCGTGGGCTTCAATGTCCGCCACCATGGCCTGCGCGATCGCTGCGGAACCGCCTTCCGGGACCGGCCAACCCACAGTGTGGGCCAGGGCCGCCAGCAGGAGGCCCGCGCCGGCCGTCGCCGGGGCCGGGAGCCGCCCGACCGCATGCGCCGCAACGCCGGTAAGCAGCGCGGGCGCCAGGTCCTCCCGGAATCTGATCCCCCACAGGGGCGAGCCCTGCTCCAGGACCCGGGCGCCGAACAGGGCAGCCGCCAGCGGGTCCTTTGGTATCCGCAGGAGCTGGTTCAACGTCAGGTCCGTGATGCCATCCGCCCGCTGCACGAGGGGGGCCATCAGCCGCCCGAAGGCAGCGCCGTCCCGCCCCAGGCCGGCAACCGTCCGCTCAAGTGAGCGGTACGCCAGCGCTGCCCGGCCGCCGTCGAGCGGCGTACCGTACGAGACCTCAGGAACGTCGAGCCGGATCCGCCGGGACAGCTGGAACTGCCGGAAGAACGGCGAGGCCAGGGCCATCGGGTGCACCGCCGAGCACACATCGTGAAAGTGGCCGGGCTCCAACAGCTCGGTGGTCCGAAGCCCGCCGCCCGCGGTGGGCGCCGCCTCGTACACGTGCACCTTCAGTCCCGCGCGGGCCAGGGTTACCGCCGCGGCGAGTCCGTTCGGCCCTGATCCCACGACTGCGACGTCAGGCATCAGCGGCCTTCCGCCAGGGCAGCAAGGAGGCCGAGGGGTGGAAAAGGTCCACCCGCAAACGGTCCGGAGCACCTTCGAACGGCCCGCCCTGCGGGTCATCCAGCCCGGACACGCGGACGACGTCGTGGCCGGGGTCCCAGATCTCCCAGGCCACCCGCGCCATCAGGTAGGCGGTGGCGATCATATGGAAGACCACGGCGAGGACGTAGTAGGGCATATCAATATTGTGCTGGGCCACACCGCCGCTCGTCACCTGCCCGAGGTACATCCAGACGGCCGCCCAGTGCAGCCCCTCGAACGTTTGCCAGACCAGAAAGTCCCGCCAGCGCGGCCGGGCCAGCGCCAGCAGCGGGATGAGCCAGATGACGAACTGCGGCGAGTAGACCTTGTTCGTCAGAATAAAGGCGGCGACGATCAGGAAGGCCAGCTGCGCAAGGCGGGGCCGCCGCGGCGCAGCCAGAGCCAGAATCCCGATCAGCACGCAGGCCAGCACAAAGAGGTTCAGGGCAAGGGTGTTGATCACCTCCGGCTGCAGCGGAACCCAGGCCAGCCGGCCGGCGACCAGGTTGTAGGCAAACCAGGGGGAGCTGTAGCCGGCAGGCCGGTCCTCGGTGAACTGGTAGAAGTATTTCCAGCCCTCCGGATTGCCGACGGCGACCGGGACGTTGACGGCGAGCCAGGCGGCCGCGGCGGCGCCTGCGGTGACGAAGATGGCCCGGATCCGCCCGGTACGCAGGGCCAGCAGCAGCACCGCGCCCAGAATCAGCACCGGGTAGAGCTTGGTGGCCGTGCCCAGGCCGATCAAGATCCCGGCGAGCACGAGTTTGTCCCGCGAGAAGCAGTACATCCCGAGGGCCAGCAATCCAACAGCCCACATGTCCCAGTTGATGGTGCCGGCAAGGATGATGCCGGGGGCCACGGCGACCATTGCGGCGTCCCACTGCCGGCGGCGGGCCATCCGCGCCGTGGCGAGTACCGTGACGATCCAGACGGCGGCTATGAGAGTGGCGTTGATATCGAAGTAGGCCAGGATCCGGCCGGCCGAGACGCCGTCGCCCGGAACCAGCAGGGCCGTGGCTCCCGCGATGAACCCCATCAGAACGGGGTATTCAAAGAACGTTCCCTGGGTGATGAAGGGGAAGGCACCGTCGCCGAGCCCGCGGTTCTTAAACAGCTCGGGGAAGTCCGAATAGCAGCTCGCGTAGAACTGGCCCGGGGTTTCCCAGCCGTTGAGGCGGCAATACGACTTGAGCAGGATTCCGAGGACAGCTGCCAGGACGGTGAGCAGGATCAGGACGCGTTCCACGGTGAAAAACCCGGGGGAGACGATACCCGGGGCCGAACGACGGCCCATGGGTCCGCCAATCACCTCCGTGAAGTTCCTCAGCAGGGGATCGCTGCGGCTCGGGATGACCAATCGGACCCGTCGGCGGTGCTCCGGCGGCTTTGTCTCCTGCATGCCCCCGAGCTTACCGGGGACGCCCGGGCTCCCGGGTTCGGGGTTGCCCAGTGGCGGGACGAGCGGCGAGGCCGGTGGCGCCGGGGCCGGGTTAAAAGGGGGAGCCCACGCGTCGCCGCGTGGGCTCCATGGCGGTCAGTGCCGGTGTGGTCATCAGGTCCTCCGTCGACGGCCTGGACTGCATCAGCGGATGAAACCCGTCTGGTGCATAGCGACGTAGACGTCCTCACGCTTCTGGTCGAGGAGTTGTCCGTTGAAAAGCGTCGTGTGCCCGGGGGACTGCCGGAGGCTCAGGCGCAGGATTCGCTGGAGTTTCTGCTTCAAGGTGGTCACCTCCCGCCGGTGGCTCTCGGGGCATGGTCGGTCGGTGCTGCTGGCAAGAGTCACAATGGACCTTTCATTGGTTGTGCCGGCGATGCTGGAGCAATTGGGCATGACAATTAAGGCCTCTGTGATTTGAGGAAGAAAAGGCCGTAATTGGGCAGCGAATTACCCGGCGCTAATTAAATGATTTCGCATGCGCGAAAGGCCTGTTACCGAACGCTGGAATGCCGCAACCCCAACAAGAAGCTGGTTCCGAACTTTGGGGATGCGGCGCAACCGCGGGGGTCCGCCTGGGTCAGTCCGCTGTCACCGCACTCCCGGTAACGGTGGTGCCGTTCCCGCCGCGACTCCGGGGTTCCAGGAACTGGAAACCAGGCCGGAGTGGAGGGGTCAGGAGGCAGACGGGCCGAAATTTGGGCGCGGTTCAGCGGCAGAGGCCGGGGTGGCGGTGATGAGATACATCCATCCGCTAGTCAAAGTAATCATTTTTCCCAACCTCCTTTACTGCTCTTCCGCGGCTCCGGCTGACTGGCCGGGCGACGCGTTCCACGACCCCGGCAGAACGCTCTGGGGTCAAACATAAAAATACACCATCAATACGGCCCTTGACTACCGCATTCATAAACTTTTCCCAGCTATTTTCTAAACCGTATTTAGAGTCCCCAGCGGACCACTGCCGGGGTCTTCTTATCCCAGCCGAGCGTGCAGACTTTCGCGGTTCCCAGGATGAAGTGCCGGCCCTCGTGCGCATCGAGCCCCAGCCACCGCGCGGTGAGGATCCGGGAGAAGTGGCCGTGCGCCACGATCAGCACATTGTCCAGGCCGGATTCCAGCACCCGCGCGACGATTTTGTCAGCCCGCGCGGCGACGTCATCAAGGGCTTCGCCGTTCGGCACGCCGTGGGTCCAGATCAGGTACTCCGGATTGTCCTTGCGGATGAGGTCCGAGCTGATGCCCTCGTAGTCGCCGTAGTCCCACTCGACCGCGAGCGGTTCCAGCTGCGCGTCGGGAAACCCGGCCAGTTCAGCTGTCCGGCGTGCCCGCCGCAGCGGTGACGTGAGTACCAGGTCGAAGTCGACACCGTCGAGCACCTTGCGTGCCTCCACGGACTGCTGTTCACCCTCCACGGTCAGCGGGAGGTCGGTGAGGCCGGTGTACTGGCCGCTCTTGGACCATTCCGTTTCGCCGTGCCGCAGGATCCACAGCTGCGGGCGGGGGCCGTTGGAAGGTGCAATCACTGGGACTCCTCGGTTGAGAGTGCGACGGCGGACTCGGGCTGGGCAGCCCACCATTCGTGTAGCTTGGCCTCGGCCACGGCGGGATCCAGCGGGCCGTGTTCCATCCGTTCCTCGAGCAGGAATTTGTAGGCGCGCCCGACGACGGGACCCGGCTTGAGGCCGAGGAGTTCCATGATCCGGCCGCCGTCCAGGTCGGGGCGGACGGCCTCGAGCGATTCCTGCTCGCGCAGGGCGGCGATCCTGGCCTCCAGATCGTCGTAGGCGAAAGCGAGCCTCTCGGCCTTCCGCTGGTTGCGGGTGGTGACGTCCGAACGGGTGAGCCGGTGCAGCCGCTCCAGCAGCGGTCCGGCGTCGGTAACGTAGCGGCGCACGGCCGAATCGCTCCAGCCGGCGTCGCCGTAGCCGTAGAAGCGCATGTGCAGCTCCACCAGCTTGGCCACGGCCTTGATGGTGTCGTTGTCGAAGCGCAGCGCCTTCATGCGTTTCGACGTCAGTTTGGACCCGACCATGTCGTGGTGCCGGAAACTGACCGCGCCGCCCGGCTCGAAACGGCGCGTGGCGGGCTTCCCGACGTCGTGCATCAACGCCGCGAACCGCAGGACGAAGTCCGGTCCGGGCACGGCGCCGTCGTCCCCGGTTTCGAGTGCGGCGGCCTGCTCCAGGACCTGGAGGGAGTGCTGGTAGACGTCCTTGTGCCGGTGGTGTTCATCCGATTCGAGGCGCAGGGCGGAGACCTCGGGCAGCACGAAGTCGGCCAGCCCGGTGTCCACCAGCAGGTCCACCCCGGCCCGGGGGTGTGCGGCGCAGATGAGCTTGACCAGCTCCTCGCGGACGCGTTCCGCGGAGATCATGGTAATCCGTTCGGCCATCCGGGTCATGGCGGCACGGACGTCCTCGTGCACCGTAATGCCCAGCTGGGCGGCGAACCGGGCAGCGCGCATCATCCGCAGCGGATCGTCGGAAAAGGAGGTTTCCGGGGCGCCCGGGGTGGCGAGGAGGGAGGCGTGGAGGTCGCGGACACCACCGAATGGATCCACCAGCTCCAGCGCCGGGAGGCGCAAAGCCATGGCGTTGATCGTGAAGTCGCGACGCAGCAGGTCATCCGTGAGGGACTTTCCGAAGGCCACCACGGGTTTCCGGGAGTCGGGATCGTAAGCATCGGCGCGATAAGTGGTGATTTCGATCTGGAAACCGGCCTTACGCATCCCGATGGTGCCGAAGGCCCGCCCGATTTCCCAGTAATTGTCAGCCCACTTCTTGATCAGGGCAACCGTCTGGTCCGGGGTGGCGTCGGTGGTGAAGTCCAGGTCGGGGGAAACCCTGCCCAGGAAGAGGTCACGCACCGGGCCGCCCACCAGCGACAGTTCATGGCCGGCGTCGACGAATCGCTGCCCAAGCTCCAGAACCACAGGGTCTACCTGGAAATCAACAGTTTGCGAGTCAGTCTCGTGATGTGCGTGCGCCATAGTTTCTTAAGCTTGTCAGAAATCCCGGCCAGCACCACACTGAATCCTTCCCGGAGTCCCGCCGTCGGCGCTGAAGACGGGGGCGTCCCGGGCGATCCACTTTCCCGGCCGTCCACTTTCCTGCCATGTTTAGGTCATCAAGAGCGGACAAGAGTCGTTAGAGTGGACTTCATGGCCCATCCCGTACCGAGCGCTCCCGGCAGGAGGACAAACCCACCGTTGCCTTCGGCAATCGGTGCCCACGTCGCGCCGGTGCAGCACTCCGGACAGGCCTCGCTTCCCACTGTGGAGGAAATCTCCGCCGGCGGCGTCGTAGTGGACACGTCCGACGCCGAGCTCCGCGTTGCGATCATTGCCCGCCTTAATCGGGGCGGGCGGCTGGAATGGTGCCTGCCCAAGGGCCACCCGGAAGGCAAGGAAAGCAACGAGGAAGCCGCCGTGCGTGAGATCGCGGAGGAAACCGGCATCGAGGGAAAGATTCTCGCGCCGCTGGGCAGCATCGACTACTGGTTCACCGTCAGCGGCCACCGCGTCCACAAGACCGTCCACCACTACCTGCTGCAGGCCACGGGCGGGGACCTGACGATCGAGAATGATCCTGACAAGGAAGCCGTGGACGTCGCCTGGGTTCCCATTCTGGAACTGGCCCGGAAACTTTCGTTCCCGAACGAACGCCGCATCGCGGACCTGGCCAAGGAAGTACTGCCCGAACGCCGTTAGGGCAATGCAGACGCTCCGCAACCCTCTTAATAGGATGCCGATAGCGCCCAAAGCCTTGCCCAGGTGAGACGATGAAGGCAATGTCATCTGCCAAACCCACCCCTGCGCCCTCCGGCCCCGCCGATTCTAAAGCTGTCCAGTCCGGAGAAGTCCGTTCCAGCGCGATCATGGCCGCCGGAACGCTGGTCTCGCGTTTCCTGGGATTCGGCAAGACCTGGATGCTGGCGGCCGCCCTGGGTCTCGGTTCCACGGTCAACGACACCTTCATCAACGCCAACAACCTGCCGAACCTGATCTTCCTGCTCGTGGCGGGCGGCGTCTTCAATGCCGTCCTGGTGCCTCAGATCATCAAGGCCAGCAAGGCCCCGGACAAGGGAGCAGACTACATCAGCCGGCTGCTGACGCTGGCGGTCCTCGTGCTGCTGACCCTCACGCTGCTGGTGACGCTGCTGGCGCCCTGGGTCATTGAGCTGACAACACAGGGCTATTCCCCGCAGCAGAAGGCCCTCGCGGTGGCCTTCGCCTTCTGGTGCCTTCCACAGATCTTCTTCTACGGCCTTTACGCCCTGCTGACCCAGGTGCTGAACGCCCACGGGGCCTTCGGGCCCGCGATGTGGGCGCCGATCCTGAACAATATTGTCGCCATTGCCGGCCTTGGCATGTTCATCTGGACGTTCGGCGCCAACGTTGCCAACCCGCACACCCTGGACACGTGGGACTCCAGCCAGACCTTCCTGATCGCCGGATTCTCCACCATCGGTGTCATCTCCCAGACGGCCATCCTGCTGGTTCCGGTGTTCCGGCTCCGGCTCGGCCTGCGCCCACGCTTCGGCTGGCGCGGGGTTGGGCTGGGCCAGGCCGCCAGGCTCAGCGTCTGGACCCTGGCGACGGCCGCCGTCGGGCAGTTGGCTTTCCTCTACGTCATGCGCATCGCCACGATCCCGGGCGCGGAACGGCTCCGTCTGGAACAGGCAGGGGACCCGGCCGCCGGCACGCTGCCCGGCAACGCCGTGCTGGAAGTGGCGAGCCAGCTCTACCTGCTTCCGCACTCCATCATTGCGCTCTCGCTGGCCACGGTGCTGTTCAACCGGATGACCCGGGCCTCACAGGACGGGGACCGGGCCGCGCTGCGCCGCGCACTCTCCCACGGGCTGCGGACCATGGCCGTGGCGACGGTGTTCGGCGCGCTGGCGCTCTTTGCACTGGCCGGACCGCTGGGAATGTTCTTCTCCGGCGGGGTGCCCCAGGACGGCGTGATGCTGGCCCAGACGCTGACCATCCTTGCCCTCAGCACGCCGTTCATGAGCGCCAACTTCATGATGTCCCGTGTGTTCTACGCCAATGAGGATGCCCGGACACCGTTCTTCATCCAGCTGGTGCTGGCCCTCGTAAATCTGGTTGCCGCTTTCATGATCCAGTTCCTTCCGTTCGACCAGATCATCTTCGCCATCGCCACCCTTTATACTGGCGGCAATATCCTGTCCGTGTTCCTCAGCGCCATCTTCCTGCGCCGGCTCCTGGGGCATCTGGACGGTCCGCGGATCGTCAACTCCTACATCCGGATGGGATACGCCGCGCTGGGATCCGCGCTGGCAGGTGCAGTGGCTTTGTGGCTGCTCGGGAGCTACTCCCCGGACGGGTTCGCCTGGAGTACCCCCCTTGCCGCGCTGGTGACGATCGTCGTCGTCGGACCCGTTATGCTGGCGGCCTACCTGCTCCTGCTGAAGCTCTTCCGCGTGACCGAGCTGAGCGACCTGCTGCAGCCGCTGCTGGGCCGCCTGCGCCGCCGCCCGACCGTGGAGCCCACCGCAGATTCACCCGCCGGCGCTGCGACACGGACGAGGCCGGACCGGGCAACTGTTGCGGTGGACACCGGCCTCATTCCCAGAATCTCAGGGGAGTTCGACGCAGCATCCTTCCGCGCCGGCCCGGACCTTGACGAACACGACGAACGGGCCGGGCGCGCGGGACCTGAAGGCGGCTACCTGCCGGCCGAAGATCAGCCCACCACGGCAGAGAACGGCCTGGGCCGCGGCGATGTCCCGCTACCCGGTCGAAGGACCTACCAGGGGCCCGCGGGTCACAACCCGTATTTCCCCTTTGGCGGTAAGAAGAAAAAATAGTTTCCAGCAGGGTACGCGGCGCCGTGCTTCCGCGGCCCGGACACTGCATCGGCTAGGATCGAAGACTAACAAGGGGAGTTGCAGGCTTGGCGTCCACCGGCTTTACCGGGGCGCCCGCGGTCACTGATGAAGTGATCAGTCCGGCAGCTTCCGGACAGTTCTAGGAGGAACCTGTGTCCCACCCGATCGATGTCGGATCAGTACTAGGCGGCCGTTACAAGGTCACTGCCACTGTATTGACTTCCCATGACCAGGATCTGGTGCTGGACGGCGTGGACCAGGTGCTGAACCGATCGGTGAGCATCCTGGTTGCCGGGCCGGACAATGCCGAGCAGGTGGCACAGAGCGCCCGGGAAGTCGCCACGGGCGAGCGTCCCGGCAGCGTGCAGATCCTCGATCTGGGGGTCAGCGATGCCACCACGTACCTTATTACCAACCACACCTCGGCCGCCGATCTGCTCGACCTGGTCGTGTCCTCACATCCGCCCTACGTCGAACCGTTCTTCACGGACACGCTGGGCAGTGAAATCTTCGGCCAGCCGCGCTCCCAGGAACCGGAGACCTACGACGGGCTTTACGACGATGAAGAAGTAGACGCCGGGTACATCAACTACGGGCAGAACCAGCAGCAGGCCGCCCCGGCATCGCGTGTTCCGCCCGCCGCGCCGCGTGTCACTCCTGCCGGCCCACGAAACACACCCGCCGTGCCGCCAGTTTCCCCCGCGCGTGCGCCGTTGCGTCCGGCGACGTCGCCCGCTGCCGGCGCCGGAGCAGCAGGGGTTGCCGGACTCGCCGCGGGTGCCGCCGGTGGTGCGGCCGCGGCTTCCTCCAAGGCGAAGTCCTCCGGAACTACGCCGGAGAAATCCACTCCTGAGGTCACGGCGCCCCAGCCGGTGCAGGGAACTGCGCCGGGCTCCGGTGCACCTGACAGCACGCCGCCCGCCGCCGAAACCGGAACACCCAAGGTGTCGCTGTGGTCCGACGACGACTACGATCATCCTGCTCCCGAGGCATCCCAGACGTCCCGCCAGGGTCGTGCACCGGAGCTTGCTGCAGCCGCTGGCGGTCCAGCCGCCGACACTGCCGCGGCGGACCGCGCTCCCGGAATTTTCCCCGGTTCGGCCCGTAATAGCGATAGCGACGCTGAGGCGGATGACGAGTACTACGGGCAGGATGAAGAACCCCGGCGCGAGCCCCGCTCGATGCGCTGGTTGGTGGGCGGACTGCTGGCCGCGGTCCTCGTGGTCGGTCTGGTTCTTGCTGTCACCAATCTCGGCAGTCTCTTCAAGACCCCGCCGCAGGCCGCCGCGAGCGGCACCACGTCCAGCAGCGCCCCCGCCCCGAGCTCGGCACAACCGTCGGGGACCGCCACCGCCGCACCGGCCGCAGGTCCGCCGGCGATCGCGGGCGTCACCCGGCTGGGCAACTTCGATTTCGCCGGCACCTATGACGCCGACCTGGTCAAAACCTTCGACGGCAATGCCGCCAGCTACTGGTCGGACATGGAATTCGCCACGGACAACTGGGGTGGCCTCGCCACCGAGGTTCCGCTCGTCGTGAAGTTGAAGAGCCCTGCCAAGGTTTCCTCGGTAACCCTGAGCCAGTTGGGGGCCTCAGGCGGCAGCATCAGCGTCTTCACGAACGACCGCCCTTCCCTCGAAGGCGCCAAGCAGGTGGGCAGCAACAGCTTCACTTCCCCCGATCTGACGATGCCCCTGCCCGAACCCATTACGGCGCAGTACGTAATCGTTTCGATCAAGGCCCTGCCCCAGCTGGCCTCGCCAAAAACCCGCTATGGATTTGGCCTGCGTCTGGCTGAGATCAAGGTCCAGTAGCCCGTTCGAATCGACGGGATGGCCGGACGGACTTCATAGCCAGGACGGCCCCTGAGTGCTGGTGTGCTTGTGGGGTGCCCGACCCGACCGGAATATTCAGCACCAAGTAGTAGTTGTGCCATGTGGCCGGCCACCCAGGCGGGCGGATAGACAAAGGAAGAGGTTCACCGTTCAGTGAGCAACGCAGAAAACACCGCGTCCGAAATACGTGATGTCATCATCGTAGGCTCCGGCCCCGCGGGCTACACCGCTGCGGTGTACACGGCGCGCGCCAACCTGAAACCTCTGCTCCTGGCAGGATCAGTAACTGCCGGCGGCGAACTGATGAACACAACCGACGTCGAGAACTACCCGGGATTCCCGGATGGCATCATGGGTCCGGACCTCATGGAGAACTTCGAGAAGCAGGCCGCCCGGTTCGGTACCGAAATCCAGTTCGAGGACGTCACCGAACTGGATCTCGACGGCGATATCAAGACCGTAACCATCGGCACGGGGGAGACCTTCCGGGCACGCTCCATCATTCTGTCCACGGGTTCGGCCTACCGCGAGCTCGGGCTGCCCAACGAAAAGCGCCTCTCCGGCCACGGCGTGAGCTGGTGCGCAACCTGCGACGGTTTCTTCTTCAAGAACCAGGACATCGCAGTGATCGGCGGCGGGGACTCCGCAATGGAAGAGGCACTCTTCCTCACCAAGTTCGCGAAGTCCGTTACCGTGGTTCACCGCCGCGACAGCCTGCGGGCGTCCAAGATCATGGCCGACCGCGCACTGGCCCACGAAAAAATCAGCTTCGTCTGGAACGCCGGCGTCGAGGATGTCCTTGGTGAGGACAAGGTCACCGGCCTCCGGTTGAAGAACCTCGTGGACGGCACCGAAACGGAACTCGCCGTCAGCGGTGTCTTCGTGGCGATCGGCAACGATCCCCGCACTGAACTCATCAAGGGCAAACTGGACCTGACCCCCGAGGGCACCATCGCCGTCGACGGCCGGACCTCCAAGACGAGCGTCCAGGGTGTCTTCGCGGCCGGAGATGTCATCGACCCCAGTTACCGACAAGCCATCACCGCCTCAGGCTCCGGGTGTGTAGCCGCACTAGACGTCGAGCACTACCTCGCAGACTTCCACGCCTAAACGGCGCAGCAATCAACCGAAGAGAAAGACAGGGCTATGAGCAACGCAAAAGACGTAACGGATGCTAGTTTCGGCACCGACGTACTGGCTTCTGAGAAGCCGGTCATCGTGGACTTCTGGGCCGAATGGTGCGGACCGTGTCGCAAGCTCGGACCGATCCTCGACGAGATCTCCGTGGAGTACAGCGAGAAGGTGGACGTCGTTAAGGTAAACGTTGACGACAATCCGGCGATCGCGGCCCAGTACGGCATCACCTCCATTCCCGCTGTCTACCTGTTCCAGGGCGGCGAGGTGAAGGGCACTGTCATCGGAGCCCGTCCCAAGCAGTACTTCGAGAAGGAATTCGCGGACGTTCTGTCCTGATTCTTTGGTTGGGTCTGCACGCTGTGCGGACCCAACCCTGAGTGGCCCCGCTTCCTCCCAGGAAGCGGGGCCATGTTTCTGTACGCTGCCAAGTACCGGTCCGGTACTAGCCTCTGCGTCCCCACGGACTTTCTGATTCCGGTGTATTCAACATCCATCGGCTGTCTTTTGCTGAACAATCTCGCTCTTCCGGCCTGTACGCCCAAGTGCGGGCCGGCAGGAGAAGGGGAATCCCAACTCTTGGGCCGGATGATGCCAGTCTCCCGGACGAGCCGCACTTCCTGCTCGGTCCGTTGGAGCCGAAGTGTTGCCCATCTAGTTCGCCTTCTCACTTGCGGGCTCCGGCTACGGTTTCACGTGAAACATTACTGGCGGCGGCATCGACCGGGACATGTCTATCCTTGCAGCCCGCGATTCCGATTAGGAGTCGCACGTTTCACGTGAAACATAGGTGGGGAGTGGTTATGGAAATCAAGATCTACGGGAATTCTTGATGTTCGCAAGACGCCGTGATGGTGGTCCTGCTCAGGATTCTTTCGGCGGTACCCACACTGGGCACATGAACTACGCTCAGACGGCCATTCTCCAATCGCCGTAGTCGGGCAACAGCCCGTCGGCAGAAACCGGGAGGGCAGGGAAAGTGTTCATTCAGCTAGCTTCGCGTCCGCGTCTGGGGCCTTGTCCGGCTCTTGATCCAGCTCGTCGGCTACGAATCAACTTCAGCCCACTGACAGCCTTGGATCACCCGCATGAAACCCGCACAAACCCATACATCAGCCATCCTGGCCATGATGCGGGATCTCCATAGCGAAGCTACGTTTCACGTGAAACCATGCTGTGGCACCCACGGCGCACCTGGCCACCTCGAACTGCCTGCAGGCACGTGACTAAAGTCGGTGAAGGGAAGCGGGATTCGGGCGTGTGTGCCGGTGGACCACGTTGTTGGGTACCGCTGATCCGGGGACCCGGCCGGCAAGGCGGGTTGGCCAGACCGGCCGGGATTCGCTGTCGCCGCGGGTCTGGGGGCCTATTCCCGTAGCCGGTGGCGGCCTTGGCTTCCTGGCTGCGCAGCCGTCGCATATCCATCGCGCCGAGGTTGAGTATGCAGGGCTTGGCGCCATCCGATTCACGGTGGAGTCGGCGGCGATCCTTTCGGGAAGGGTTTCGACCCAGCAGGCGGCGCCGGACTGGCTGACCATGAGTGTTGTCAGTCGGTGGTCACGGTTGGCCAGGACCGCGAAGAAGGTCGCTGGCGGCGATCGGGTCGATTCCCACGGTGAGCAAGTCACCGATACTGGGTAGGTCAACGTCGCTGAATTTGATGAGCAGTTTTTGGTGGCCGACCCAATCCCCGCGTGAGATGACAACGTCCAGCAAAGAAGCGGCAACGCCCGATGTGCCGCGATTCGAAAAGAAAAGCACCCAAACTGAGCACAGTCCCAACCACGGGAAGGCGGTACCAACTACGGGTACTACCAGTACCAAATCGGACTATCCGCCCGGGTCTACTGTCGTAAAGGTCGCCTTTCGGCCGCTTAGTCACAGCGTTTCACGTGAAACGGTCCGCCATCAACGCCTTCTCACGCGAAGTCACAATTTGCCCTTGTTCGAGCCGCGGCTACGGACCGGAAAGCTCACCTGATATTGGACTCTCAAATAGGCCTCATCAGTCAACAGTCTAACGACGAAGTGCTTGACGCGAGACACACACACCCGGACATATCGGATTCATCGCTCACCCACTTACAAAGCGTCGCCAATCAGCACCAACGTCCGTCAAGACCTGGTTTTCCGACTCTTACAGCACGGCCCGGCCGCATTTGCTCCCAGGCGGCGTACAAGCCAGCACCCTGGATGATTCACGTGAAACAGGGTATCCCCCCGGCAGGAGGCTGGTGGGGGACAGGTAAGCTCACTTCGCTGCCCCAGCGACCGGCTTCGCTGGAGTTGAGTGGGTTCCCGAAGGCGTATCGGAGGTGATTCCGAGACCCTAACAAATGGCCAGGCCCAATTCATTGTGACATCAGTAGGGGGAGGGCTTACATTGTCCAACCAAGTGCTCCTACTTAGTGGCATTCGAAGATCGGTACCAGTTCGGCCCAGGGCTGGCCTGACAGAGGGGGGCATCCCTAGACGGTTCCAGGCAGCGTCGAGAACCGCTTAGGCGCAGTGCCGATGGACGCAGGACGAAAGCAAACTAATCTGCAAGACAGTTATCTGGAAGACCCGATCCTCGACATCTGTTGAATGCGACCCGCGCGGTGATGAGCTGCAGAGGCTATGAGCAGCAGAGGTTATGAGCTGCAGGCCCGCGGGGGATCTTCAGCCAGACCTCGTAAACAGGGATCCTCGAGTTCGAAAGTTCAGATCCTGTCGTCGGCGCTGACGAAGTTCCACCGGCAAGAGCTTCGGCGCTCCTCAGGGGAGCCGCTGAGGAGCCTTCCGGTTCCTACCGCGCCCTGTCCTACGCTCGACAGCCACTAGACAGCAGACGAACAGTTTGGCTGTCGACCGATGACTGATGCGCAAACAGGGACGCATACTCATACACGGGAGGGTGGGCTTTATACCCACCCGAAGCGTGCCACAAACCCGCACCACGGGGCTGCGCCGCAGTAACCGTCGTACCCGGCGCAGGCAGCAATTTCCCCCACCTTCTTTCACGTCGGGTCCTCCGACTTCCGATTTCCACATGGTTCTCCACAGAGGTTATTCACATAGTTATCCACAGCTGATGCGACTGTTCTCACAGCACCGCTCAGCTTGACTCCAGCCCAGGCAGGCCCGGAGCCGCCGATCTGGCATTGCCCATACCCAGTCTTCGTAACAAGAAAATCGGGATGATCAGCTACCGCAGCGTGAGCAATTCGCAGGGGTGGCCGGGAAACCCGGCTAGTTCCGACCAAAAATTAACCTACAACAGGGGAGTTTTGGCTTTGTGAGCGCAGCTTCCGCATCAACCCTCATTCGAACGGAACATGTTTCACGTGAAACACGTCGCTGCCCAAATCCAACAAGGCGCAGTGACCTCCCCATCGTCACCTGAATATCCTCCAAGGTCAGTAGGACACAGGGGACAGACCCTCGACGTAATCCACAAAGTTATCCACAGCGATATCCACCGGGCTATCCACCGCTAGACACTGAGCCCCCCAGCGCCGTGGCCCGAGGCTGCAGCTTCTCCAGACCTCTCGGGGTGACCCCTGCCAACCACACTCCACGAAGTGGAGCTGTAAGGCCGCCGCGTTCAACGGACAGGATGTACATAGGTGCGCGTAGTGTCCGTCCATACTGTCGTCTCGTTGATCAATTCCGCGAGCCCAGCAGTAAGTCAAAAACCAGGTCGGGTGTGCCCAGTCCTTATCCGAGCTATCCCAGATGGCACCCTCCCATACTGCCCGGCCCGGCGCTTGGGGGCTGCAGGGGCCGGCACAAACAGGAAAATGATGGGAGCTCAACACCGTTGGGGACAGCCCCAGTGTGGAAGGCATACATACGAGCCAACATGCCTTCTCAGGCAAGCAGACACGGTCAGGAGATTCCTGCAGGCACCACATCCACAAATGGCGTTCTGCGGCCACTCCCACTGGCCATTACGTACGCTCGACCTTCCGGACCACAACCATTGCATCCGTGGTCATCACCCGGCACAGGGATGTGGACAATTGCGCCTGCCTACCCGGCCGGGAGATCTCGACACGGGGGCGCTCAGCGATCTCACCGCGATATTTGCAGCCGGAGCCGGCAGCATCCTTTACCAGAGCCTGAGGGGGGCTGGAGGATCCAACGCCCCTCTTTAGCGGCCATGTATCTCGACGCCGCTTAACGAGCCGGTACCGTCCTGCTGATAACCCTGGTTGGCCCCCACGGGACGCACAGCCACCTCCGTGACCCTTCCCAGGGGATCCACCAGCCNCCCGGCACGCCGTTGCCTGCCATTCACTCGCCCGTGGGTTCCGACCCCATGGCTCTGTCGCCTCCGAGCTGCCCAGTCACCTAGGGGACTCATGCTGCGCATCACCCAACTGCCGAACCGAATAGGAACGTCGAAACCCGCTCCGAATAGGGACGTCGGAACCCGCTGGCCGCCCACTGTGCCGCTGAACGGGTTTGGTTTTAGGCATGAAGGCATTGGCGTCTCCATAGGCGATCCCGGCGCGGTTATGCCGACGGGGGATTTGGCCAAAACTCCATTTCGCAAGTGCTGTTCAGCCCTGTTCTGATGCCCTGCAGAGACAAAGTGCGGGGACGGGAGCCAAGGATGACCTTGGGGCTCTCAAAGCGCGTCCTGCGCCCTGCGACGGCTCGTTTGCCTCCTGTCTACGGTCTGCTCCGACCGGGAGCCCCCTGTCACGGGGAACCAATGACAGGAGCCCAAGTGTTGTCCCGACGCTAAGATGTTTCACGTGAAACCGTGTGTCTGTCAGAGGCGGCGGTGACAGGGCTTCGACCACATCCGAGCGTCCTATCTGGCTATTTCTAAGGCAGGTGAGCTATTCGCTGCAGTTCGGCCCTTTAGGACCCCGAATTAGCTACCCAGAAGTCGAGGAGTCGAAGTGTCGAAGTGCTATCGGGCAAATCAAACCAAAACGCGCACAGGAACGCCTGCAGAAAATGTATTGTCCAGTCGCAGAACACATGTTTCACGTGAAACACAGTGCCTCACCTGTGTGTCCTGTGCCCTGCTGTGTCCTGCCACACCCTAGGCTGCGGTGCCTACAGATGCCCCGGGCTTGCCAGGATGAAGCATCAATATCCAGGCCGTGTGAGTCTGCGCACAAGAGAATAGCGAAATTCTGGACTGAACCAGGGGCGGCCGACGCCTGCCCCTCGAATTTCGCTCAGCCTGAAGCCGTAGGAGCCTTGATCCTGTGGAGGGCATCGCGTTCAGGCTGGTGTCGAGCTGATTCAAACGGCCTGCGAGCCCGCAATCGCTTTGGGTGGTCATGCCACGGCCCACTCTGGCCCCCCGCCCCAAAAGGCTCGTCAGTCCCGATCCACGCCCGCCAACCGAACGCGAGATGAACTCCAAATCTCCTGTCCGAAGCAAGGCTTCCCCCAACAAAGGAGGGGCCGGTTTCACGTGAAACCGGCCCCTCAAAGATGAACGTGTTGAATCAGCTGGCCGCCCCGGGCGTGAGGACGTCCATAATCCGGTTCAGGTCCTCGACACTTGCGAACTCGATGCTGACACGTCCCTTGCGTGCACCAAGCGATATCTTGACGTTGGTATCGAGCCGGTCAGAGAGCGAAGAAGCCAGATAATCAAGGCGTTCGTGTCGAGCGCCTGGGCGGGGAATATTGTTCTTGGGCGTGGAAGCAGGATTCTGATACAGCGTTACGGCTTCTTCGGTGGCACGAACTGACATGCCTTCTGCCACAATCTTCTGGGCCATGCGTTCCATGGCGGCGGCATCCGGTAGTGCGAGCAGGGCCCTTGCGTGGCCGGCAGAGATGACGCCGGCCGCGACGCGGCGCTGTACCAGCGGCGGGAGCTTGAGCAGCCGGAGTGTGTTCGACACCTGAGGACGTGAACGACCGATCTTGTCTGCGAGCTGTTCGTGGGTGGTGCCGAAGTCCTCCAGCAGTTGCTGGTAGGCAGCTGCCTCTTCAAGCGGGTTCAGCTGACTCCGGTGAAGGTTCTCCAAGAGGGCATCCCGAAGCAGGTCATCATCCGTAGTGTCACGGACTATCGCGGGGATGGTTTCCAGGCCTGCAGCCTGTACTGCCCGCCACCGCCGCTCGCCCATGACGAGCTCGTACGGTTCGCCACCTTCTTCGGTTGAAGTTCGCACAACAATTGGCTGCAGGACGCCGATTTCGCGAACCGAATGCACCAGCTCGGCCATGTCGTCCTCATCGAAGATCGACCGTGGCTGTTTTCGGTTGGGGTGGATGTCTGTCACCGGGATTTCCGCAAAACGGACACCGGGCACTTCTACTAGTTCCACTCCCGAATTGTTGTCTTCTCGAACAGTTGGATCCTGCTCTGCGGTCTGCTTCGGCGAACCTGGATCCGCCGCGGCAGGCTGACTCGCACCCTTGGCGGCGGCAGGCTTACGCGCAGGTGCCTTCCGGTCCGCGGCAGTCGCCTTCGTTTCCGCAGCGGGGGAGGCCGCCGTCGGGGAAGTCGACTGCGATGCCGAGGTCACTTCCGCGCCGGACAGCGGATCGGTCTCTTCCGGGACCGCGACCCCGGTGGTGGGCGTACGCTTTCGGGACTCGGGAAAGAACAGATCCACGGGACGGGACGGCGCTGATCCGTTGCCGGCAGGCGCGGCGGAACTTGGAATGAGTGCCCCAAGTCCACGGCCGAGGCCGCGTCGCTTATCGCTCATGGATAAATCCCTCCATTGGAAGAGCCGCGCATCACCGGACTCTAGCTAGTGCAATTCTTGAAAAGATTCTAACGTTCCGCGATTTCGGCTGCGGCCTCAAGGTAGGACAGGGCGCCGCTGGAAGAGGGATCGTAAGTCATCACGGTCTGCTGGTAGCTGGGGGCTTCGGAAATACGCACCGAACGGGGAACAACAGCGCCGAGGACCTGCTCGGGGAAGTGCTCTCGAACCTCGGCGGCCACCTGGGCAGCCAGATTGGTACGGCCGTCGTACATGGTCAGGAGGATGGTGGAGACGACCAGATCGGCGTTCAAGTGCTTCTGGATCATTTCGATGTTCTTGAGCAATTGGCTCAGTCCCTCGAGCGCGTAGTACTCGCACTGGATCGGAATAAGCACCTCGTTGGCCGCGCAGAAGGCGTTGACAGTCAGTAATCCGAGGCTGGGCGGGCAATCGATGAAGATATAATCCAGCCGTTCCTCACCGTTCTTTGCCCGCTGTTTGGCGTACACATCAATGGCACGGCGGAGGCGCTGCTCTCGGGCAACCAGGCTGACGAGTTCGATCTCCGCACCGGCGAGGTGGATGGTAGCCGGCGCGCAGATCAGATTGGCGATATCCGGGCACAGCGCCACGACATCCTGCAACGGGAAGTCGTTGATGAGCACGTCATAGATACTGTCAACGTCTGCGTGGTGCTCGACTCCAAGGGCCGTGGAGGCATTTCCCTGCGGATCGATATCGATGACCAGGACCTTCAGTCCCGCGGCGGCCAGGGCGGCCGCGATGTTGACGGTGGTCGTCGTCTTCCCGACTCCGCCTTTTTGGTTCGAGACAGTGAAGATTCGAGTCTTCTCCGGCTTGGGAAGTTCGCGGCCCAGAAGACGATCGCGGCGCCTGTTCTCACGGGCCAGTTCCCGGGCGATGGGACTGGAGTCATCGATCGAGTCCAGGACGTTCGGGCCGGCATCAACTGATGTTTCACGTGAAACGTTCATCATTCCGGTTGTCTTCGCAACCGCAGCCGGATGTTTTGCGGGGATATCGCGACCGACGGGAGGCACACTGAAGGCCCGTGCTGACCCCAGGGACACAAACGGGGGAATCCGCTGTGTGGAGGCTTCGCTACTGGTCACTGTGACACACTCACTCTCGTTCGGCTTCTAGCTGCCGGTTACTAGCCTAACCGCTTAGCCTTGGCGTCCGCGGGCACCGGGCTGATGCTTGGCAATCTTTTGAGGCTTATTCACAACGATTCGGACAACGGTCGTCGGTTCTTCGAGCAGCCCCTCACCCACCAGGACCACGGACGTCTCGGTGCCGCCCAGCTTCCGGATTTTCTTGGCGGCCTTTTCGATTTCCTCGCCGGCGCTGCGACCCTTGATGGCCACAACTTCACCCTTGCCTGCCAGCAACGGAATGGTCAGTCCGGCAAGATTCGACAGTGCCGACACGGCCCGCGCCGTGACGACGTCGGCGTCGACCATACCAACGGCAAGCTCCGCCCGGGTGCGCATTACTGTGACGTTGTCCAGGCCGAGGTCATCCACAACCTCCTGGAGCCAGATGACGCGGCGTTCGAGTGGTTCGATCAGAGTCAGCTCCAGATCGGGACGGGCAATCGCCAGGCAAAGGCCTGGGAGGCCGGCGCCGCTGCCGACGTCGGCCACGTGGCTTCCTTCGGCGATCTGGCTCTCGATCACGGCGCAGTTGAGCACGTGCCTGCTCCACAGGCGCGGAACTTCACGGGGGCCGATCAGGCCGCGCTCCGTCCCGGAGGTGGCCAGGTGCTCCACATAGCGTTTGGCCAGGTCCAGGCGGTCGCCAAAGATCGTCTGGGCTGCCTGCAGTTCGGCGGCGGTTATCTCAACCATCAAGCGGTCCGCAGGCTTCAGTCTGCGGAAACGACGATATGGCGGTCAGCGCCTTCGCCTTCGGACTCGCTGATGAGACCAAGGTCAGCAACGGCGTCGTGCACAATCTTCCGCTCGTACGCGCTCATCGGAGCCAGCGCCACCGCTTCACCGGACAGCTTGACGGCGTCGACGGCGTCCTCGGCGAGCTTCTGCAGCTCGCCGGCACGCTCTGACCGGTAGCCGTTAATATCCAGCACCAGCCGGGAGCGGTTTTCCGTGGCGGACAGCACCGCAAGGCGGGTCAGTTCCTGGAGCGCTTCGAGGACTTCGCCGTCCTTCCCCACCAGGTTCTCCAGACCGGCCGCTTCTTCCTCGGCGACGATCGAAATGTAGGTGCGGCCGTTGCGGACTTCAATGTCAATATCGCCGTCGATGTCAGCGATGTCCAGCAGCTCTTCGAGGTAATCCGCTGCGACGTCCCCCTCTTCCTCGAGACGGCTGGCAGAGGTGCCCTTATCCTCAGCGTCCCCAGCGCCGTCCGCACCTGCGTCGGCGCCCTCTTCAGTGTCCTGTTCGGCGTCCTGGACTGCACTCAGGGCGTCGTCCTGCTCGTCGATGGCTTCAGCGGAAATAGCCTGTTCGGTGCTCTCGGCGGACATTACTTCCTCTTCCTGTTCTTACGTTGTGGCTGGACGCGCTGGCTCTTGGCCACCAGTGCGGCAGCGGCGGCAGCTTCGGCTGCTTCGGCTTCGGCTTTCTTGGCGCCCGTGAGGGGCAGGGCCGGCAGGCCCTTGGCGGCACGGCGCTCGGCCAGGGCCTTGGCGGCAGGGGATCCCGGCGTCGGCATGCGGCGGATCACGAAGAACTGCTGCGCCATAGTCCAGAGGTTGGTGGTGGTCCAGTAGATCAGGACGCCGATGGGGAAGTTGATGCCACCCACGCCGAAGACGATCGGCAGGACGTAAAGCATCATCTTCTGCTGCTTCATGAACGGGCTGGCCATGGCCTCTTCGGACATGTTCTTGGCCATGATCTGCTTTTGCGTGATGAACTGCGAAGCCGTCATCGCAAGGATCATCAGGATGGAGAGGACGACGACCGCCACATTGGTTGCTCCGCCATGCAACAGGGCGGCAGACAGTGGAGCACCGAAGATGCTTGACTCATCAAACTGCACCACCTGCTCGTGGCTCATGGCTCCGATGCCCTTGCCCTGTGTCTTGGCTGACGTGATGCCGGACAGGACTGTAAAGAGGGCGAAGAAGAACGGCATCTGGATCAGCATGGGCAGGCAGGCCGAGAACGGGTTGGTGCCGTGCTTCTTGTACATGGCCATCTGTTCCTGGGCCATGGCCTGGCGGGACAGCTGGTCGGTCTTGCCCTTGTACTTGTCCTGCAGCTTCTTCAAATCCGGCTGCAGCAGCTGCATGCCGCGCTGCGCCTTGATCTGCTTGACGAAGACGGGAATCAGGGCGGCCCGGATCACCAGCACCAGCCCGATGATGGACAGGGTCCACGTCCAGCCGTTGGCCGCTGGCATGCCGATAGCGCTCAGGCCATCGTGGAAGACCACCATGATGGCGGACACAAGCCACTTGAACGGAAACATGATTGTTTCAAAGAAATCCATACGATATCCCTATTCGTCAGGCCGCGGAGCGGCCTTCTCCATCAGTCTGAGCAGCCAGGTACTTGTCCGGGTTATTCAGGACAACAATTGTGGGGGTGCGGTCTGTGGGCCACTCGCATTTACCGGCGGGGACATGGTCCACACCACCGGCATTCCAGGGATGGCAGCGCAACAGGCGTCTAACCGCCAGCCAGCTTCCTTTCACCGCGCCGTGAACGGTGACCGCCTCGAGGGCATAGGCAGAGCAGCTGGGAAAGAACCGGCAAACCTGGCCGTACAGGGGGGAGATCACCTTGCGGTACGCCAAAAGCAGCAGAATGAGGATATTGCGGGGCAAGTTCCAGACTGCCCGGCCCAGCCATGCTGCCGCGGATTTTGCAGGAGGGACGACGGCGGCAGTTGAGTTACGCACGCGGGGTCCCTTCCTGTGTTGTCCCGTTAGAAACTGAAGAAGCAGCCTTCGGAAGGCGGCTGCCCAGTCGTTTCATGTTGCTTTCCAAGGCGGCGTCATAATCCGTGCGCAGCTGGTCCCAGCTGGCACCGGCCGCGGCGGGCAGGGCCCGGACCACGATCGCAAACCCGCTGCCGTATTTCTGCAACGACATGGCACCGACTTCTCTCAGTCTCCTCTTAACGAGGTTCCTGACAACTGCGTTCCCGACACTCTTGGAAACGATGAATCCGATCCGGCTTGGTTCATCGGCAGCGAGGGCTGCCGTATATAACACTACGTTCCGGCGTCCATTGCGGACACCGGAACGTACGGTTGTTGAAAAATCGGTTGGTGTCCTCAGACGGTTGCGGGTGGCTAGCACCTTTACACTCGCACAGGGATGTGGACCGACGAGTCAGTTATTTAGGCCGACAGCTCGATGCGACCCTTGCCACGACGGGCTGCCAGGATGGCACGGCCGGCACGGGTACGCATACGAAGGCGGAAGCCGTGCTTCTTGGCTCGACGGCGGTTATTCGGCTGAAAAGTCCGCTTGCTCACGTTAGTTACTCCAGTGGGATCAAAGGTGCGCCCACCCGATCAAGGGGAAGAACTGGTCGACGCGAAGTTTTGTATGTGCCGCTTCCCTCGACTCGCACAACGCGGAACGTCGGGAGAGATTCAAATGAGGCAAAAAGCGTACACATGGGACTTCACAACATTAGAGGTTGCTGCCCTCCCGGGTCAAACCGGGGGTCGCCTCACAACCTTTCCCCAGCTGTGGCTAACTGCCTCCACAGCCTGTGGATGAAGCGCGTCACAGGCCCCGCTGGAAACGACAACGGTGTAATTATCCACAGGAGAGAACCCAGCTATCTTCTAGGCTTTTCATCCCATACAGTGGCTCAGTAGCCCATTATCCACGGACTGTGCATAACCCTGTGGATTAACCGGCGTCCAGCTCGCTGGATCCAACCGTGCGGCTGCCGGTAATGAAGGCACGCAAGTTTGAGGAACTGATTGATGACAGTAGACGAAGCCAACCAAGCCAACACTGTCGGAAGTTCCTGGCGGCGGGTCGTGAGCCTGCTGGAGAACGACCACCGTGTTTCACCCCGGCAGCGCGGCTTCGTCATCCTCGCCCAGGCGCAGGGCCTCATCGGTTCCACCCTCCTGGTTGCGGTACCGAATGAGCTCACCCGCGAAGTGCTGCAGACGCAGGTGAAAGAAGCCCTCGACGACGCCCTGCGGAACGTCTTCTCCGACGAAATCCGCTGCGCGATCGACGTCGACACCGACCTGGTGCCGCTCCACACGGAACCCGAACCCGCCGTCGAGCTGTCCCTGGTGGCCGATGCTTCGGTGGAACTGAAACCGCAGCCAATGCTGCCCAGCACGTCACACGAATTTGGCCGCCTCAATCCGAAGTATGTCTTCGACACCTTCGTGATCGGTTCCTCGAACCGCTTCGCCCATGCCGCCGCCGTCGCGGTGGCCGAAGCGCCGGCCAAGGCCTACAACCCGCTCTTTATCTACGGCGATTCCGGACTGGGCAAGACCCACCTGCTCCACGCAATCGGCCACTACGCCCGCCGGCTCTACAGCGGGATCCGGGTCCGCTACGTGAACTCCGAGGAATTCACCAACGACTTCATCAACTCCATCCGCGATGACGAAGGCACCAGCTTCAAGACCACCTACCGCAACGTGGACGTCCTCCTGATCGATGACATTCAGTTCCTGGCCGGCAAGGACCGGACGCTGGAGGAGTTCTTCCACACGTTCAACGCGCTGCACAACAACAACAAGCAAGTGGTCATCACCTCCGATCAGCCGCCCAAGCTGCTCGCCGGTTTTGAGGACCGGATGAAGTCCCGGTTCGAGTGGGGCCTGCTGACGGACATCCAGCCGCCCGAACTCGAGACCCGGATCGCGATCCTCCGGAAGAAGGCTCTCAGCGAGGGTCTTTCCGCCCCGGACGATGCACTGGAATACATCGCCTCGAAGATCTCCAGCAACATCCGGGAACTCGAAGGTGCCCTGATCCGCGTAACCGCCTTTGCCAGCCTCAACCGCCAGCCTGTCGACGTTGCCCTGGCCGAGATGGTCCTCAAGGACCTCATCACTGATGACGGCGCCCAGGAAATCACCTCCGCGCAGATCCTCACGCAGACGGCCGACTACTTCAAGCTCAGCATGGAAGAGCTCTGCAGCAAGTCACGGACCCGGACCCTGGTGACCGCCCGGCAGATCGCAATGTACCTGTGCCGCGAACTGACGGACATGTCCCTCCCCAAGATCGGACAGGAGCTCGGCGGCCGCGACCACACCACCGTCATCCACGCGGACCGCAAGATCCGCGAGCTGATGGCCGAGCGCCGGGTCATCTACAACCAGGTGACCGAACTGACCAACCGGATCAAGCAGCAACAGCGCAATTCCTGAGCTGCCCAACCCGGCACTCCTAACCTTATTAACAGGCACCTGTGGACAAGCCTGTGGATAGTTAAGGGGACAACCACCGTTAATGGGCTTAAAACCCTTAAGGCGCCTGTGGATCAGCGATGGGGACAAAAATGTTATCCCCATCCACACCCTGTTTAAAACCTGCTCCACCCACAATCCATGAACAGGGCTGAACCGCGGAACCGCGCCGCCAAACGAGGTTATCCACAGTATCCACAGCAGTTATTAACACTACTAATCCCTAGAAAATGAAATTCCCTCAAATAACAACTTCGTTCCGGCCCCCACACCGGCCCAGGCCCGTTCCGGACCCCGGCCGGGCACGGCACCGGCAGGGGCCGTCCCGAACCACACGGATGTAAGCCGGGGATGGGAGAATCACACTTCTTGCGGCTAAGCTGTCTGCAGTGTGTCCGTCTGGACATCTTTTGGAATTCCCTGCCGGGCCGGTGGCCCGGCCACCAGCGATGACAGCAGCAATGAAAGGCGGCACCCTTCCGTGAAGTTCAGAGTCGAACGGGACGTCCTGGCAGAAGCCGTCACCTGGACCGCCCGGTCGTTGTCTCCGCGGCCGCCAGTACCCGTACTTTCCGGCCTTCTCCTCAAGGCTGAAGCCGGTACGGTCAGCCTCTCGAGCTTCGACTACGAGACGTCCGCCCGCCTCGAAATCCCCGCTGACATCACCACCGAAGGCACAATTCTGGTGTCCGGACGGCTGCTTGCCGACATTTGCCGCAGCCTGCCGTCCGCTCCCGTCGAGATCGAAACCGACGGCCACAAGGTCACCCTGAGCTGCCGGCGAAGCAGCTTCCACCTGGCCACGATGCCGGAAGCGGAGTATCCACCGCTGCCGGCGCTGCCCACCATCAGCGGAACCGTCCCCGGCGATGCGTTCGCCCAGGCCGTCTCGCAAGTCATTATCGCCGCGAGCAAGGACGACACCCTGCCGATCCTCACCGGTGTGCGGATGGAGATCGAGGACGACCTGATCACCCTGCTGGCCACCGACCGCTACCGTCTGGCGATGCGTGAAGTCCCGTGGAAGCCGGTCACTCCCGGCATTTCCACCAGCGCGCTGGTCAAGGCCAAGACGCTGAACGAAGTGGCCAAAACCCTCGGCGGCAGCGGCGACATCAACATTGCCCTCGCCGACGATGACAGCCGCCTCATCGGATTCGAAAGCGGTGGTCGCACCACAACGTCGCTGCTGGTCGATGGCGACTACCCGAAGATCCGCTCGCTCTTCCCTGAGTCCACACCGATCCACGCGACCGTCCAGACCTCGGAACTCGTTGAGGCGGTGCGCCGCGTCTCGCTCGTGGCCGAACGCAACACCCCCGTCCGGCTTGCCTTCACCCAGGGCCAGCTGCACCTCGACGCCGGCACCGGCGAAGACGCCCAGGCCTCGGAAGAGCTCGAAGCCCTGCTCACCGGCGAGGACATCACCGTGGCCTTCAACCCGCACTACCTGATCGAGGGTCTGAGCGTTATCGAGTCCAAGTTTGTGCGCTTCTCCTTCACCAGTGCGCCCAAGCCGGCCATGATCACGGCACAAAACGACGCCGACGGCGAGGATCAGGGCGACTACCGTTACCTCGTCATGCCGGTCCGGCTGCCCAACTAGCCGAACAGCCGCTGCCGGGCGGAAGACTCCCAAGGCACGCACCGTCGGCCAGACCGCCGCCGCCACCTGAAAAACCCATCGCAGAAGAGAGTTCATACCGTGCACATCGGACTGATCGGGCTTGGAAAAATGGGTTTCAACATGCGCGAACGGCTGCGCAAGGGTGGCATCGAGGTCACCGGTTTTGACCGGAACCCGGACATCACCGACGTCGCCAGTGTTGACGAACTCATCGCCGCCGTGCCCGCACCGCGCCTGCTCTGGGTGATGGTCCCCTCCGGCGAGATCACCGACGCCGTGATCACCGAACTCGGCACCAAGCTCGACGCCGGCGACCTCGTGATCGACGGCGGCAACTCCCGCTACACGGAGGACCAGAAACACGGTGCCCTGCTGGCGGAAAAGGACATCCGTTTCGCGGACTGCGGTGTGTCCGGCGGTGTCTGGGGTCTCCAGAACGGCTACGGCCTGATGGCCGGCGGGGACGCCGCCGATATTGAACGGGCGATGCCGGTCTTCGATGCGCTTCGTCCCGAGGGCGAACGTGCGGACAGCTTTGTCCACGTCGGCGGGATCGGCGCGGGCCACTACGCCAAGATGGTTCACAACGGCATCGAATACGGACTCATGCAGGCCTACGCCGAAGGCTATGAACTCCTGGCCGCCAAGGACATCGTTACCGACCTGCCCGGCACTTTCCGGGCCTGGCAAAAAGGGACCGTCGTGCGGTCCTGGCTGCTGGACCTCATGGTCAAGGCCCTCGAGGAGGATCCCGGCCTGGTATCCATCGACGACTATGTCGAGGACTCCGGTGAAGGCCGCTGGACCGTGGAAGAGGCCATCGCCAATGCGGTGCCCGCCCCGGCCATCACGGCGGCGCTTTTTGCCCGCTTCTCCTCCCGCGAGGACAACTCTCCGGCGATGAGGATGGTTTCCGCCCTGCGCCACCAGTTCGGCGGACATGCGACCCGCCCGTCCAAATAGCCCTGCCCTGAAATCCTGAACCCGGCGTGTACCTCGAAAAACTTTCGCTCACGGATTTCCGCAGCTACGCCCAGGTGGACCTGAGCTTCGAGCCAGGCATCACGGTGCTGGTCGGCTCCAACGGCATCGGTAAAACAAATCTGATGGAAGCGATCGGATACCTGGCCACCCTCAGCTCCCACCGGGTCAGTTCGGATGTGCCGCTGCTCCGGTTCGGCACCGAACAGGCTTTGATCCGCGCGAAACTGGTCCGCGGCGAGCAGTCCACCGTGCTGGAACTGGAAATCAACGGCTCCCGCGCCAACCGTGCCCGGATCAACCGCAGCAATCCACTCCGGGCCCGGGACATTCTGGGCATCTGCCAGACCGTTCTGTTCGCCCCGGAGGACCTGGCCCTGGTCAAAGGTGATCCGTCCAGCCGGCGCCGCTTCCTGGATGAGCTCCTGGTGAGCCTCATCCCGCGGCACGCGGCCACCCGCAGCGACTATGACCGGGTGCTGAAACAGCGCAACGCTTTGTTGAAATCCGGGCGCGCCGGAAAATTCACCAGCGGCCATGAGGCAACCCTGGATGTCTGGGACCAGCACATGGCCCGGGCCGGTGCCGAACTGCTGCACGCGCGGCTGGAACTGCTGGAGCGGCTCCGCCCCCACCTGAGAAATGCCTACGCGCAACTCACCGACGGGTCCAAGGACGCGGGAGCCATCTACCGCTCCACGCTGCAGGGTGCTGTGGACGACGACGGCGGCCCGGAAACCACCGGGCCGGATGAGGACCTGCGCCTGCTGTCCGTCGACGAACTCACCGAACGCTACGTGCGGGCATTCGCATCGTCACGGCGCAGGGAACTCGAACGAGGGATCTCCCTTGTCGGGCCGCACCGGGACGAGCTCGAACTGGTCCTGGGGACCGCCCCCGCCAAAGGCTATGCCTCGCACGGAGAGACCTGGTCCATGTGCCTGTCCCTGCGGCTGGCCTCGTACTACGTCATGCTCGATGACGCCCGCACCGGCGGATCCGCCCCCATCCTGATCCTGGACGATGTTTTTGCCGAACTGGATGTCCAGCGGCGGCGTAAACTGGCGGCAATAGTATCCAGCGCCGAGCAGGTGCTCGTGACCGCCGCCGTCGAGGACGATATCCCTGCGGAACTGGCAGGGCGGCGGGTGAAGGTGGTCCCGGGAGGAATCGATGAGCGGGCAGATCGATGAATAAGGATACCGACGGCGGCCTGCAGCCAGGCCGCGATCCGGACGACATCGACGCTGCCCAGTCGGCCCTCAACAGGATGCGGGACGCCGCCGCCTCCCGAGGTGAAATCCGGCGCAAGGCCCCGCCGCGGCCCGGCAGCACCCCGCAAAAATCAGGCCGCAGTTCCGGTGCCACCCGAGGTTTCGGACAATTCCACGGCACAGGCCGGGACCCAATGGGGCTTGGCAAGGTTGTGGGGCGGCTCGTTGCGGAGCGCGGCTGGAGTTCCCCCGTAGCGGTCGGCTCGGTGATGGCCGAGTGGGCAACACTCGTCGGTCCGGAGATTTCCGCCCACTGCACACCGGAAAGTTTCACTGACACCACCCTTCACGTCCGCTGTGACTCCACCGCCTGGGCCACACAGCTGCGCCTGCTCAGCCTGAGCCTGCTGGAGAAATTCCGCACTGAACTCGGCGATGGCGTCGTGACCAAGATCCAGGTGCTGGGACCTGCGGCCCCGAGCTGGCGGAAGGGCGGCCGCACCGTCAACGGCCGCGGTCCGAGGGACACCTACGGGTAGCTCCCGCCCCTCCCGGCCCACCGGATCTGAAGCAGTCCTTGCAAAACTCTTGAAAAATGCACAAACGGCGTGTAGGCCGCTCAGGCGCCCCGGAGTCGTATAGGAACCCCATCCCCGCACTCCTCGGGCCTTGCAGGCGGAGCCGGTGGCCTCCCAGCGGCACATTCCTCCCCGTTTGGCCCCCTGGAATGCGGGTTCCGGTCCTATAACACGCTAGAATCGTGATAGATAACTGGGCGCCGGTGAAACGTTGACTGAGTCCGTTTCCGACGCAATATCCGCGTGCGGTAAACGGATCATCCAGCGGTCATCCGGTGCGACCAGTGACGTGCCCGCTGGCAGTAGCTGGTTCCTCCGGGAAGCAGCGACGGCCGGCCATTATTGAAAAAGAGGAGTCGAAAGCGCCTGTGGCTAACGACAATGCAGTGATCCCGGCAGTGGAACCAGCATCGGGCAAGGCGGCGGACACCCCGTCGGGGACCGCAACCACCCACGGCTACGGCGCCAGCGACATCACGGTGCTCGAAGGCCTGGAAGCAGTCCGGAAACGTCCCGGCATGTACATCGGCTCCACAGGGCCGCGCGGTTTGCACCACCTGGTCTATGAAGTCGTGGATAACTCGGTCGACGAGGCACTGGCCGGATACTGCACCCACATCGAAATCGTTCTGCAGGCCGACGGCGGGGTCAAGGTGGTCGACGACGGCCGCGGCATCCCGGTCGACATGCACCCGACGGAGCACAAACCCACCGTTGAAGTCGTAATGACCATCCTCCACGCCGGCGGCAAATTCGGCGGCGGCGGCTACGCCGTGTCCGGCGGTCTGCACGGCGTGGGCATCTCCGTGGTCAACGCGCTGTCAAGTCGCGTCGACACCGAAATCCGCCGGCAGGGCCACGTCTGGAAAATGTCCTTCGCAGATGGCGGCAAGCCGCAGGGAGGCCTGATCCAGGGTGAAGAGACTTCCGGAACCGGCACCACCCAGACGTTCTACCCGGATGCCAGCATCTTCGAATCCACGCATTTCGATTTCGAAACGCTCCGCGCCCGCTTCCAGCAGATGGCCTTCCTTAACAAGGGGCTGAAAATCACCCTGACCGATGAGCGCCGCGCCACGGAGGAACCCTCCGACGATGAGGACCTTGACCTCGACGTTGTCCCCACGGAAGGTGAAGTTCCGGCCGAGTTCCACACCGTGGTGTACCAGTACAACGACGGCCTGCTGGACTACGTGAAGCACCTCAACTCCGGCAAGAAGGTCGACGTGGTCCACGAGGACGTCATCGCCTTCGAAACCGAGGACACCGAACGCCACATCGCCCTGGAAATGGCGATGCAGTGGACCAACGCGTATTCCGAGAGCGTCCACACCTACGCCAACACGATCAACACCCACGAAGGCGGCACCCACGAAGAGGGCTTCCGCGCCGCGATGACCTCGCTAATCAACCGCTATGCGCGCGAGAAGAGCATCATCAAGGAAAAGGATGACAACCTGACCGGCGACGACATCCGCGAAGGACTGACCGCCGTCATTTCGGTCAAACTGGCCGAACCGCAATTCGAAGGCCAGACCAAAACCAAGCTCGGCAACTCCGAGGTCAAGGGTTTTGTGCAGCGCGTTGTCACCGACGGGCTCGGCGACTGGCTGGAACGGAACCCCGGCCCGGCCCGCGATGTCATCCGCAAGGCCATCTCCGCGGCGCAGGCCCGGATGGCAGCGCGCAAGGCCCGCGACAACGCGCGCCGCAAGAGCCCGCTGGAATCCTTCGGCATGCCCGGCAAGCTCTCCGACTGCTCCTCGAAGAACCCGGAGAAGTGCGAGGTCTACATCGTGGAGGGCGACTCCGCCGGCGGGTCCGCCAAGCGCGGCCGCAACCCGGAAACCCAGGCGATCCTTCCGCTGCGAGGCAAGATCCTGAACGTGGAGCGCGCCCGGCTGGACAAAGCCCTGGGCAACGCGGAAGTCCAGTCCATGATCACCGCCTTCGGCACCGGAATCGGCGAGGACTTTGACCTGAGCAAGCTCCGTTACCACAAGATCGTCCTGATGGCGGATGCCGACGTCGACGGCCAGCACATCACTACGCTGCTGATGACCCTGCTGTTCCGCTACATGCGGCCGCTGATCGAGAACGGCTACGTCTATCTCGCGCAGCCGCCTCTCTACCGGATCAAATGGTCCAATGCCCCACACGACTACGTCTACAGCGACCGGGAACGGGATGCCCGGCTGCTCTCCGGCCAGGCCGCGGGCCGCCGCATCCCCAAGGACAACGGCATCCAGCGCTACAAGGGCCTCGGCGAAATGGACTACACCGAGCTGTGGGACACCACCATGGACCCCGACCACCGCACCCTGCTGCAGGTCACCATGGACGACGCCCTGGCCGCGGACCAGACCTTTTCCACCCTGATGGGCGAAGACGTCGAATCCCGCCGAAACTTCATTCAGCAGAACGCCAAGGACGTCCGGTTCCTCGATATCTAGAGGTTTTGGAACCCTGAATATTCCCGGACCGATATATACCTGAAACGGAAAATATAGACTATGAGTGACGAAACTCCCGAAGTTCCGGCCGGACCGGCCGATGCTGAGCCCGTCGTTGAGGGCCTGGTCCTCGACACGGATGTCCTGACCGACCGCGTTGAACAGGTGGACCTGCAGACGGAAATGCAGCGTTCGTACCTCGATTACGCGATGGCCGTCATTGTGGGCCGAGCCCTTCCGGATGTCCGCGACGGACTTAAGCCCGTCCACCGCCGGGTGCTGTACGCGATGTTCGACGGCGGCTACCGCCCGGAGCGGTCCTTCAATAAGTGCGCCCGTGTGGTTGGCGAAGTCATGGGCCAGTACCACCCGCATGGCGACACCGCCATCTACGATGCGCTGGTCCGGCTGATCCAGGACTGGACCATGCGGTATCCGCTGGCGCTGGGTCAGGGCAACTTCGGTTCTCCCGGCAACGACGGCGCGGCAGCGCCGCGGTACACCGAAACCAAAATGGCACCCCTGGCCATGGAGATGGTCCGCGACATCGACGAGGAAACCGTCGATTTCCAGGACAACTACGACGGCAAGAACCAGGAACCCACCATCCTGCCGGCCCGTTTCCCAAACCTCCTGGTCAATGGCTCCTCGGGCATCGCAGTCGGTATGGCCACCAATATCCCGCCGCACAACCTCCGCGAGGTTGCCGACGGGGTCCAGTGGTACCTGGCTAACCCGACCGCGAGCCGCGAAGAGCTGCTCGAAGAGCTGATCGTCCGCATCAAGGGCCCAGACTTCCCGACCGGCGCCACCATCCTGGGCCACAAGGGGATCGAGGACGCCTACCGCACCGGACGCGGCTCGATCACCATGCGCGCTGTGGTCAATGTGGAGGAACTCCAGGGACGCACCTGCCTGGTGGTCACCGAGCTGCCGTACCAGGCCAACCCGGACAACCTGGCGATCAAAATTGCCGAGCTCGTCAAGGACGGCAAGGTCTCGGGCATCGCCGACCTGCGCGACGAAACGTCGGGACGCACCGGCCAGCGCCTCGTGATCGTGCTCAAGCGCGACGCCGTCGCCAAGGTTGTGCTCAACAACCTCTACAAGCACACCCAGCTGCAGGACAACTTCGCGGCCAACATGCTGGCGATCGTCGACGGCGTGCCCCGCACCCTGAGCCTCGACGCTTTCATCCGCCACTGGGTCACACACCAGCTCGACGTCATTGCACGCCGGACCCGCTATCGCCTCCGCAAGGCCGAAGAAGAAGCGCACATCCTGCGCGCTCTCCTCAAGGCGCTCGACGCGCTCGACGAAGTCATCGCACTGATCCGGGCATCGAACACCACCGAGGCGGCCCGCGACGGGCTGATGCAGCTCCTGGACATCGATGAGCTTCAGGCCCGTGCCATCCTGGACATGCAGTTGCGCCGGCTCGCGGCACTGGAACGCCAGAAGATCCAGGACCGCCACTCCGAACTCGAATCCATGATCACCGAGTTCAACTCGATCCTGGCCTCAGAGGTGCGCCAGCGCGAGATCATCAGCACCGAGCTGGCCGAGATCGTGGCCAAGCACGGCGATGACCGCCGCACCAAGGTCCTGCTGGGCTTCGACGGCGACATGTCGATGGAGGACCTGATTCCCGAAGAGGAAATGGTCGTCACCATCACCCGCGGTGGTTACGTCAAGCGCACCCGCAGCGACAACTACCGTTCGCAGCAGCGCGGCGGCAAGGGCATCAAGGGTGCACAGCTGCGCGGCGACGACGTCGTCGAGCACTTCTTCGTGACCACCACCCACCACTGGCTGTTGTTCTTCACGAACCTTGGCCGGGTGTACCGGGCCAAGGCGTACGAACTCGTGGAGGCCGGGCGCGATGCCAAGGGGCAGCACGTGGCGAACCTGCTTGCCTTCCAGCCGGACGAGCACATCGCCCAGGTGCTGGACCTGCGGGATTACCAGCAATCGCCGTACCTGGTCCTGGCCACCAAGCGCGGCCTCGTGAAGAAGACCCGGCTGGAGGACTACGACACCAACCGCTCCGCCGGAGTTATCGCGATCAACCTGCGCGACGGCGACGAGCTGGTCTCCGCCCAGCTGGTTTCCGAGACGGATGACCTGATGCTCGTCTCCCGGATGGGACAGTCGATCCGCTTCACGGCCACGGATGAGGCCCTGCGGCCGATGGGCCGGGCAACGTCCGGCGTCACCGGCATGAAATTCCGCGAGGACGACGAGCTGCTGGCGGCCGACGTCGTCACGGACGGCTCGTTCGTTTTTGTCGTGACCGAGGGCGGCTACGCCAAGCGCACCGCCGTGGAGGAATACCGTTTGCAGGGCCGTGGCGGCCTGGGTATCAAGGTGGGCAAGTACCAGGAGGAGCGCGGCCACCTCGTGGGCGCCCTGATCGTCCAGGAAGAAGATGAGGTCCTGGTGGTCATGGAAGGAGGCAAGGTTGTCCGTTCCTCCGTGGCCGGAGTGCCCGCCAAGGGCCGCGACACCATGGGGGTCATCTTCGCCAAGCCGGACAAGAATGACCGCATCATCGAGGTGGCGCGCAACAGCGAACGCGGACTGGAAACGGACGACCCGGCCGAAGGCGAAGATACCGGTGAAGATACAGCCGAGGACACAGGCGTGGATACGGCCGAAGTTGCAGACGTGGCTGCCGAAAGTCAGGCATCGGCGCCGGATGACGTAACGTTGGCTGAAGATACCGGATCACATGAGGGGTCCGCAGCGGAAGAATCAGCACCGGCCCCGGAGTCAGATGAGTCATCAGGCAATGCCGAGCTGGACGAAGACAACACCGGAGGTAACGAGTGAGTAATTCCGACTCATATCCCAAGTCGAGCAGCGGCGTTCCCGGCGGCGTGCGGCAGCCCACCGCCGCACCGCGGGTAGGTGCGCCGTCGCGTCCCGAGCAGCGTCCCGGGGTACCGGGGAGCGTCAACGGCGCGGACCAGCGGCCTCCCGCTCCGGGCCAGCGTCCCGCGCAGGGACGCCCCGTGACGCCGGGCCAGCGCCCGGCGACGCCGGGCCAGGGCCAGGGCACGGCCGGGCTGATCAAGCCGGCACCCAAGGCTAAAGTCCGCCGCGCCCGCCTGCTGGTGAGCAAGGTTGACCCCTGGTCGGTGCTGAAGATGGCCTTCCTGCTGTCCGTGGCCCTGGGCATCGTGACCGTCGTGGCCGCAATCGTGCTCTGGACGGTCCTGGACCTGACCGGGATTTTCGATCAGGTCGATGGCCTGCTGGGAACCCTGGCTGGCTCAGAGGGCGGTGGCTTCGAATTGAAGAAGGTTGCCTCGCTCGGTCAGGTGGCATCCTTCGCCACCATCATCGCCGTCATCAACGTCGTGCTGCTGACGGCGCTCTCGATGCTCTCGGCGGTGCTGTACAACATCTCAGCCACCCTCGTGGGCGGCATCGGCGTCACCCTTACGGACGACTAAAACCCGTAGTTTTTCCGGATTATCTCCGGGGAAATGCCTCGATTTGAGATCGGGTCGGGATGTGCTGTACAGTCATATCTCGGCCCGATGAGGCATCGGGGCGTATAGCTCAGGCGGTTAGAGCGCTTCGCTGATAACGAAGAGGTCCCAGGTTCAAGTCCTGGTACGCCCACGGAATCTGTACTGATTCAAGTGGAGGTTTGGTAGATATTCGTTTATCGCCGAACCAGAACGGGGTGCATGTGAAGAAGTTGCTGGTTATCGCAGCCACGATCGCAGGCGTCCTGCTCTACAAGAAAGTGCAGGAATCCGAGGCCCGGAAAACGGTCTGGAGCGAATCAACCGACAAGGTTGACTAGCCCGGATATCCCCGGATCGGGAGCCGGTAGCGGGTCATCGAACTAGGGTATGATTGTCGGGTTGCTTCTTATGGGGGCATGGCGCAATTGGTAGCGCACCTGCTTTGCAAGCAGGGGGTTCGGGGTTCGAGTCCCCGTGCCTCCACCATAAGAAAGGCCCCGGACAGCGGAAACGCGGTCCGGGGCCTTTTGCATGCCCGGTACCTTCGGGCTCGCCCGGGAACTCTCAGGTCCGGGAGTAAACGCCCGGGCTTACTCCTTGGGCTTAGCGTAGTCGTCCATGCCTTGCCAGTCGATAAAAACGTAGGGCTCGTCCCCGACAACCCACGCATCGTGACCCGGCGGGATCACCCCGAAGTCACCGGGGCCGAACTCGTTCTCCTCGCCGTCGTCCATCACGACCTTGAGGTGGCCCGAAATCGTGTAGCCCTTGTGGGCAACCATGCAGCTGTCCGTCTGGGCGATCGGCTTGACGTGCTGGGACCACTTCCAGCCAGGCAGGAATGTCACCCGTGAAACGGCACCGGCGTCGAGATTGACGAGCTCCACCTGGCCCATCCCGTCTTTGACGGGGCGGGTTTCCTCAGGATGGTCCAGGCTCTTGCGGATGGTTGAAGCCATGATGGTCTCCTTCGTGGATGATGGTGAGACCGGATTTAAGACTGGCACCGCCGCCGGGGACGGTCAAGGCTGCGCCTGCTGTCCCCTCTCGTCCCACTACTGTGGGACCGTGAACTTCTTCCTTGCCGCCCTGGGCGTTCTCGGTGTGGCCTCCTCCGGCCCGCTTATTGCCGCCACCCTGGGAGCCACCTCGGTCAGTGCCCTGGCGATCGCCTTTTGGCGCAACGCGATCGGATCGGTCGTCATGGCCGGGCCCGTGCTGGTGCGGAACCCGCGGCAGTTCAGCCGGGTGACCGGCAGGGAGTTCCGCTGGTCGCTGGCCGCGGCTGTCGCCCTGGCGCTGCACTTCGCCTGCTTCATCACGTCCCTGCAGTTGACCTCGGTCGCAGCGGCCACCGCGCTGGTCTGCCTGCAGTCGGGCTGGATCGCCATCTTCCAGCTCTTCCGGGGCGTCAGGCACCGCTGGCCGGTCCTGGCAGGCCTCGGGCTCGCCTTCGGCGGCGTCATCGTGATCACCGGCTTCGACATGGGCAGCTCGCCGGAGGCGCTGCTGGGCGACCTCCTGGCGGTCGCCGGCGGTGCCCTCGCGGGCATCTACACCCTGGCAGGCGGCAAGGCGCGCCAGACCATGGGGACGGGTATCTACACCACCCTCTGCTACGGGATGTGCGCGGCCGTCGTCGCGGTGCTGGCACTGGTCTCCCAGCAGCCCCTGGCCGGATTCGAAGCCGCCGGCTGGCTGGGCATCCTGGCGATTACGGTGTGCGCGCAGCTGATCGGGCACACGGCCTTCAACCACCTGCTCGCCACAATGAGTCCGCTGCTGGTTTCGATGATCATTCTGCTGGAGATCCCCGGTGCCGCGCTGCTCGCTGCGGCGTTCCTGTCCGAGACCCTGCCGGCCGGCACCTATGCCGGCCTGGCGCTGATCCTGGTGGGGCTCGCCGTCGTCGTCCTGGGGCAGCGCAGCTCCCGCTCCGTGCGGTGCCGTGCGGCCACGCTGGCGGAGCTGGGCACCGACTGACTTTCGGAGCTGGGGGCCGGAAGTCTTTCGATGGCGGGCACCGGAAGTGCTACTGGCCGCCGCGCCGGACGGGCTGGGCCGTGTTGACGGTGTGGATCGCGCGGAGCAGCTTTGCCGGGAAATACACCGAGAAGAAGACGACCATGGGGGCCTTCAACGCCATCTTCTTGACGTTGTGCGCTTTGTACGTGCGGTCGAAGCGCGTCACGTAGTAGCGGTAGTCGCGGGGAGAATCCTCCAGCCGGCGGGCGGACATTCCGGAGACCATCTGCGGCCAGTACTGGATCCGGAGCTCGTGGTCGGCCAGGTGCAGGGACAAATCGATGTCCTCGTGCATCTCGTCCTTCTCGTCCCGGCACGTCTCGGTCCGGATGACTTCCCACGCTGAGCGGCGGAGGGCCATGTTGGAGCCAAAGAGAAAGTGGTACTGGTGTTTGGCGAGCTTGAGCATCAGCTGCCGCATCTTGTCGTCGGCCTTCAGACCGAAGCGCCGCATCGGCATGTCGTAGTAGACCACCGGACCGGTCGCGGCGTGCACGGCCTGGTCGCGGAAGGCCTTCTGCACCTGTTCGACCCAGTCGGGCTCAAGCACGGAATCGGCGTCGATCCGGCCGAGGATGTCACCCGTGGCTTGGTCGAGGCCGTAGTTGCGGGTGGGGATCAGACCCTGGTCCGTGTCCTGGCTGAGCAGGATGATGGGGCTTTCGGGATATTCCATCTGCATCTGCCGGACGATGTCGGCGGTGCGGTCCTTCGACATGTTGTCCACAACGATGATCTCGTGGGCCGGGACAGACTGGTACACGGCGGCAATGAGGCACTGCCGGATGACGCTTTCCTCGTTGTAGGCGGGGATGACAATGGACACAGCCGGGGTCTGCACGGCGTCGTGTAAGGCATCCTCAGCGGATTTTTCGGGTGACATCTCCACAAATTTAGCACCATCGGCGTGTCCCCGGCCCGGTGCCGGGCAGAGACCCGGCTACGAACTGGTAAACATCGTGCGCACAAGAAGGGAGGGACCCCGCCTAGCGGAATCCCTCCCTCAATGCTGCCCGCGGGCAGCATTCTGGCTGTTTTAGGCGCCGGTGTTCTTGTCCGTGCCGTTGTTGCGGCTGGCGGCGATGTTCCGGACCGCAGTCTTCGCGTCGGTGGCCACCTTGGCAGACGTGTCCTGGGTGTCCTCGACAGCGTCCGTGGCCGCGTGCTTGGCGGTGTCCGCGGTGTCTGCTGCGGACTCGGCTACCTCAGCCGAAGCATCCGCTGCGTCGTCCGCGGCTGCCACCGTCGCTGCGCCGGCCGTGTCAGCGGTGCCCTTGACGGATTCCTCAACTGAATCCTTGACCTCGTTGACGGTCGTGGCCGAAACGGGGGCCGGTGTCACCGGAGCCGGCGTTTTCCACGGATCCTCGACCGGCTGGGAAGCCTTCCAGGCGGCCACACCGGCAGCCACCGCCGCGGCAATGACGCCAAAGACCAGCCATCCGCGGTGCTTGGGCTTCTCCGGCTTGCCCAGTTCGACGCCGACGGCCTTGCCGGCCTGGTTTGCAGCACCCTTCAGGCGTCCCCCGGCCGTCTTCGCCTGCTCCTGGACGGTGTGGATAATCCCCACGTCGCCCAGCTTCTGCGCGACCGCATCCACATGGCCCGGCGCGCTTTCCAGCGTCCGGTGCACAGCGTCGGAGGCGTGGCCGATCTGGTCCGAGAGCCTCGGCAGGTATTCGACGACGACCCGGTCGCGTGCGTTTGCGATGACTGGCGTCGCCTTGTCCAGGGCACCATGCAGGCGCGGTGCGGCACCCTCGACGGCGTCGTGGATCTTGGGCGCGAGGTGAGCCAATCCGTCCTGGATGCGCGGCGTTACGGTGGCGACTCCGTCGGCGAGGTTGTAGGCCGCCGACTTGAGGCCTTCCTGGATCTTGGGAGAAGCAGTATCCAGGCCCTGCTGGATGCGCGGAACAGCCCAGTTGACTGCCGCTTCAACCCGCGGGGTGGCCCATTCCATGGCGTTTTCTACTCCGGTGCTGACTGACTGCTCCAGCTCACGGGCAATTCGATCCGATTTCTTCACAACTACCTCCCGATTAATGTGGCGGTTCTGGTGTTAGCCTACGTGTCCCAGACCTCACCGGCTATTCACCGGGCCCGAATTTGGGCGGATTTCACCCAGCGCGGAACTGGCGGACCGGCCCTTTCTATAGCGGGCCGTCGTGGAAGAATGGGGCGTATGACTGCCATCGCAACTGCAAAAGCAACCATCCACACGAGCCTGGGCGACATTGTCGTCAACCTCTTCGGCAACCACGCCCCCAAGACTGTCGAGAACTTCGTCGGGCTGGCCACCGGCGAGAAGGCCTGGACCCACCCGGAATCCGGCGAGGACAAGACCGGAACGCCGCTCTATGACGGCACCATCTTCCACCGGATCATCAAGGACTTCATGATCCAGGCCGGCGATCCTTTGGGCCGCGGCGTTGGCGGACCGGGCTACAAGTTCGACGATGAAATCCACCCGGAACTGACCTTCAACGAACCGTACAAGCTGGCCATGGCGAACGCCGGCATCCAGATGGGCCGCGGCACCAACGGCTCGCAGTTCTTTATCACCACCATTCCCACCGGCTGGCTGCAGGGCAAGCACAGCATCTTCGGCGAAGTGGCGGACGAGGACTCCAAGAAGGTTGTTGACGCCATCGAGGGTGTCCGCACGGGCATGGGCGACCGCCCGGTCGAGGACGTCACCATCAACAGCATTGATGTAGTAAAGCTCTAAGCCCAGCGATGAGCTACGGAATTCCGGCGGCAGAGCCGTCCGCGCAGATCCCGGTGTGCCCCCGGCACCCGGACCGGCCCGCCTATGTGCGCTGCCAGCGCTGCGGGCGCCCTGCGTGCCCCGACTGCCAGCGGGCGGCCGCCGTCGGATTCCAGTGCGTTGACTGTGTCAACGAAACCAAACGCACGACGCCGGACGTCAAGACCGTCTACGGCGGCGCCGTGGCCACCGGCAAGCCCATGGTCACCGTCGGGATCATCGCCGTCTGCGCAGTAATCTATGTGCTGCAGTGGCTGATCCCCAATGACGGGATCTACCAGAACCTGGCGTTCGCCACCGTGTACGCCACCCCGGAGTACGGGGTCTTCGAACCGTGGCGGATGCTGACCTCTGCCTTCCTTCATTCACAGGACTTCATCCTGCACATCGTCCTGAACATGTACACGCTGTGGATCTTCGGTCAGGCGCTGGAACCATTGCTGGGCCGCATCCGGTTCCTGGCCGTCTACCTGATCTCCGCCCTGGGCGGTTCCGTCGGCTACCTCCTGCTGACCCCCGGCTACATTCCAGGCCAACCGCTGAGCGGCGTGGTCGGCGCCTCGGGTGCGATCTTCGGCCTGTTCGGCGCCATGCTGGTGGTCCAGCGGCACCGCGGCGGCGACACCAGACAACTCTGGGTCCTGATCGCCATAAACGCAGTCATCGGTTTTATGGTCCCCCAGATCGCCTGGCAGGCCCACCTCGGCGGGCTGGTCACCGGCGGCCTGTGTGCTGCCGTCATCGCCTACACACCCCGCGGTCCGCGGCAGGGCCTGCTCCAGGCCGGCGGCCTCGTGGCCGTATTCGCCCTCCTGGTCGCCGCCACCGCCTTCAGAGCGGCCATCGCCTAAACCTGCCGGCAGCATGGACGCCATTCGCCACAGATGGCCGCTATTCGACGTTCCATTGCGGCCATCTGTGACGGATCGGTGACGTGGCGGCCGCATCATCGGCCGCATATCCCGACGATCTGCTTACCCCCAACCACGAAACGGCCCCGCCACTGAGCATGCTCAATGGCGGGGTTTTCTTCGTCCATCCCAGTTAACGGGTGACGACTCTCCAGCCCGGTTACCTGGTGACGACGGTCCGACCCAGTTGCCCGGTGCCGGAGCCCGGTCCAGCTCGAGAAGGACGCGGGTTCCAACGAGTGGGGACTGACGGGTGGAGGCGATTTGGCGGGAGCGCCGTTACGACCACCACGCGAAGGTAACTGCGTGGCAGAAATGCGGTTTTCCACAGCATGATTCACGTTTTCCACAACACGGTCCGACCGCCGAGACAATCACCGCTGCCGCATGCGCGGTTGTTGCCCCACCGGAAAAGGGGTCCCCTACGGTCACTGGAAAAGTTTTCCACAGGCGTTATCCACACTGTTGGTAACTTACACGACTGTAGTTCGTGCAGGCCTTCCGGATCTGAGCGCCAGCACTGGCGATTTTGGTTCGGAGCTGCCGGAGATCTCCACAATTGTGGATAAAGCCTGTGATCAGTCCTGTGGTTAAGTGGAAAACCCGGCCCAACCGGTCATCCAGGAGCCATCAGGGCGATAAAACGGTGCGGACACCCCTGCCTTAGGCCGCCCTGGCAGCGATCCCGGAGGTAGAAGCAAATCTGATTTCAACAAGGTTATTCACAGTGTTAATAACTTGTAGCTCGAAGTGGTTCATCGAAACTTGCCGCTGGTGGCCCTGAAAGCGGCCTCACCACGCCCGGGCGGCAGGGTTATCCCCACCTGTGGATAAGTTGTGGGTAGTGGCGTGTTGTTAAGTGGATAACTTCGCCACGGTCCATGGTGAACCGGGGTTGTCGGAGAAGTTGGGGACCAGCAGACCCAATTAACGGATTATGGCCGCGTACGGGAACTTATCCACAGGCCATCCACAATGTTAATAACTCATGCCACGGTCTGCGCCCAGAGACTGATGCCGGGTTCGCCCTCCTGAAGGCCACTATGCCCGGTAAATAAGTCCTGTGCAGGTGCGTCTGCAGGAAGTTATCAACAAATGTGGATAACTTTTACCGACTTGTGCACAGCAGTGAAGAATTGAGGGTGCCCGCGAACCTGAAGTGCAAGGGCCGAGAAACCTGAAGTGCAAGGGCAGAGAGCCCAGATGCCTCAGCGGGGCCAGATGCCTGAGCTGCCGCGGCGGTGGCTGTCCAGCAGGTGGGTGTCGACGATGCCGATCGCTTCCATCAGGGCATACATCGTCGTGGGCCCGACAAAAGCGAAGCCACGCTTCCGCAGCGCCTTGGACAGCGCGACGGACTCTGGCGAGGTGGTGGGGATCTCCCCGTGGTTGGACGGCTCCGGCGTGGATGCCGGCTGGAAGGACCACACGAACTCAACCAGTCCGCCGTCGTCCCTGAGGGCAATGGTGGCCTGGGCATTGGTAATGGCGGCCCGGATCTTAAGCCGGTTGCGGACGATTCCCGCATCCATCATCAGGCGCTCGACATCCGTTTCCGAGAAAGCGGCGACGGTCTCTGGATGAAAGCCGTGGAAGGCGGTCCGGAACGCTGGCCGCTTCCGGAGAATGGTGGCCCAGGACAGTCCAGCCTGGAAGGCCTCGAGGCTGATGCGCTCATAGAGGCCCTGCTCGTCGCGTACCGGGATTCCCCACTCGGTGTCATAGTAGGCCTGGAGCATCGGATCCACGGCCGCCCAGGGCGGACGGGCCAGGCCGTCGTCGCCGATCACCGATCCGGTTACTGCGGCCATACGGACTCCCTCGGTTCATCTTCTTCGTTACAGCATTATCGCCGCCGGGAGGCTCCAGGGTTAACGCGAAAGACCGGCACACAGGATGTACCGGTCTTTCCTCAGTTGCGTGCGGGCGTCAGGAGCGCCAGCGGGTGGTCATCAGGAATCCGATAATGGCGATACCAAAGCCGGCGACGATGTTCCCCGATCCCCAGGCGGCGACCGGAAGGGCGCCTTCGCTGATGTAGAAGGTGATGATCCACAGGAGGCCGATGATCATCAGACCGAACATCACCGGCTTGAACCAGACCGGGTTCGGCTTGTTCGCGCGGGCGGTGGAAGTCTGCGTCGTGGCGGGGGTGGTGCTTTTGCGGCGCTTTGACTCGGGCACGGGTCCTCCTAGGCGGCTGGAACAGGAGCGGGACCTGGCTTGATATCCTGCAAGAAGGAATACACCGGCGGTCAACGCGCTCCTGGTCACGTTTGAGTTCTTATTCGGAGCCAATTCTAGCGGTACGTCAGGCCGCAGGGGTGTCCGTAAATCACTGAACCAACGATTGGTACGGCAAGGCACCCATGAGCACAACCAAGATCCTCGTCGTCGACAACTACGACAGCTTTGTGTACACCCTGGTCGGGTATCTTCAGGAGCTCGGCGCGGAGACCACGGTGGTCCGCAACGACGACGTCACCCTGGCCGAGGCGATCGATCTCGCAGAAGCGCGCGACGGCGTCCTCATCTCGCCGGGTCCGGGAAATCCCGCCGGAGCAGGGGTCTGCATAGAGCTGATCAAGTGGTGCGGCAGCCACAACAAACCAATGCTGGGTGTCTGCCTGGGCCACCAGGCACTGGCGGAAGCCTACGGGGGAACAGTCACGCATGCGCCGGAGCTGATGCACGGCAAGACGTCCCTCGTGGAGCACCGCGGCGGCAGTGTCTTCGCCGGACTGCCTTCGCCCTTCACGGCCACCCGTTACCATTCCCTTGCCGCTGTCCGCGAGAGCATCCCGGACGTCCTGGAGATCACGGCGGAAACCGGGACCGGGGTGGTGATGGGGCTGCAGCACCGCACCGCACCGCTCTGCGGGGTGCAGTTCCACCCGGAGTCCGTGCTGACCGAAGGCGGCTACCAGATGCTTGGGAACTGGCTCGAATCCCTCGGCATGGCCGGTGCGGCCCAGCGTGCAGCGGCGCTAAGCCCGCTCATTAAGCACTAGCGCAGGCGCTAAGCCCTAACGCAAAAGAGGGCCGGGGAAAGCTCCGGCCTTCCTAGTCGCCTTTAGTGGACGTCGGGGTCGGCGTCGGAGTAGGGGTCGGGGTCGGTTCCGGCGGGGGCGGCGGAGCCTTGGCCACGGTGACGGTGACCGTCTTTCCCTGCTCCACCAGGGCCTCTGCGGCGTCAGCCTGCCCGGTGACCTTTCCCGGCTCCACCTGCGAGTTTTCCACTTCCGTGGCGTTGAGGCCGAGGCCAAGGGCCTTCAGCGCCGCCTCCGCTTCGGCCAGCGGGAGCCCGACGAGCTGGGGAACCGCCACCTTGCCGGTGGACACGATGAGCTCCACCGTGCTGCCCGCGGCCACATTCTGGCCCGGCGCAGGGTTGGTCGTAATCACGATGCCCGCCGGCGCTGTGGGGTGATTGGCCATGGTGGTGCCCGGGGCTCCGGCGAGACCCTTCTGGCGCAGGACATCTCGCGCGGCAGCCTCGGTGCGCCCCGGCAGGTCGGCCGGGATGGTAATGACGCTGGGGCCTTCAGAGATGTTGAGAGTGATGGCCGAATCGGGGTCCAGTGAGGCACCTGTTGCCGGGACCGTGCCGACGGCGATGCCCTTGGCTATCGTCTCGTGCTGCATTCGGTTGAGCTGGGGTTTCAACCCGGCGTTGTAGAGCTTCTGCAGGGCCTCAGTCTCCGTCAGCGACGCCACCGATGGCACCAGGACCTTGGCAACCGGCGGTGGCGCCTGGTTCATCAGGTTATAGAGCCACAGGCCACCGCCCGCCAGTACCAGGACCGTGACGAGCACCAGCGCAGTGGTCCAGGTACGGCGGCGGGACCGCTGGCGCTCGGTGTGCTCACGCCCTGGCGGCAGCACCAGCGGCAGGTTCCCGGTATCCTCGGCGCCATAGGCGACGCTGTGGGCCATCAGGGTGTTGTCATCATCCGCCAACGTGTCGTCGGCCGGCCGGAGCCGGCCCGAGGGGGTGTCGTCGAGAAACTTCGCACCGGTCACCGAGAAAGCGGCCGTCGGTGCGCTGTCCGGCGTCGGGACCGTGTCATGGGGATCGGTGGGAGCCTCGCTGGCAAGCGGAGCGGCGACACCGACACCACTGCGCGCTGCCCGCAGGGCGCGGCGGAAAGCTGCCGCATCCTGGAAACGGTCCGCACGGTTCTTCTGCAAGGCCTTCATCAGCACACTGTCCAGAGCCTCGGAGATGTCCGGATTCAGGCTGCTGGCGAGTTCGGGGATTTCGCGCACATGCTGGTAGGCCACGGAAACGGGGCTGTCGCCGATGAACGGGGGACGCCCGGTCAGCATCTCGTAGAGGAGGCAGCCGGCGGAGTAGAGGTCGCTGCGGGCGTCTACGGTCTCGCCGCGGGCCTGCTCGGGTGACAGGTACTGGGCAGTTCCAACCACGGCCTGGGTTTGGGTCATGGTTGCTGATGAGTCGGCCATGGCGCGGGCAATCCCGAAGTCCATTACCTTCACGCTGTTGGAATCCGGGCAGAACATCACATTCGCCGGTTTGATATCGCGGTGCACGATTCCGGCCTTGTGGCTGTAGTCCAGGGCGGCGAGCACGCCCAGGGAGAAATCGATCGCCTGGTCGATGCTGACTTCTTTGGCCCGGATCAGGTCCCGGATCGTCGTTCCCTTGACGAACTCCATCACGATGTACGGCACCCGGATTGTGTCCGCGTGGTCACCGGGGACCGCATCGTCGCCGGTGTCATAGATGGCAACGATCGAGGAATGGTTCAGCGCGGCGACCGCCTGCGCCTCCCGCTTGAACCTGGCCTGGAACTGGGGGTCCCGGGCCAGGTCGGGGCGCAGCAGCTTGACGGCCACAGTGCGTCCAAGGCGGGTGTCGGTGCCGCGGAAAACGTCGGCCATGCCGCCGCGGCCGATCAGCTCACCCAACTCATAGCGTCCGCTGAGGACGCGCTGGGTGTTCACGGGGCCGCCCTCCTCACGGTGGGAAGGGGTGCGGGCTGACTCTGACATGGTGTCCTACGATCCCGTTGGACTCGGCGTTGATTCCACGGCCGCGTCCTTGGCCAGGTGGTAGGTGACGAGGGAACCGGCGGGCACCTTGCTGCCGGAGGCGGGCTCGGAGCTGACGAACGTGCCGGCCTTTTCCTTTTTGCTCGTAGGATCGACAGGCGCGCCCGTCGCCCAGCGCAGTCCTGCAGCCTCGATGGCCTGCCGGACGGCTGATTCGGTGGCACCGGACTGCAGTGTCGGAACAGTGACCACTTCCGGGCCCTTGGAGTATGCCACCGTGATCAGGTCACCCTTCTGGACGGGGCCCGAGGGGTTGATGTCGATGACCGTATTGGGTGCGGAGGGGTCAAATACGGGTTCGCCCTTGACCTGCAGGCCCATGTTGTTGAGCTCCGTGCGGACGACGTTGAAGGCCCGGCCTTTATAGGCGTCCGGAATCAAATTGATCGCGGCCGGAGTGGACTGGGTGGGGGTCGCGGAACTGCTGGTTGGGCTGGCGCTCGAGGAGGTCGGGGAGGCGCTGGTACTGGTCGGCGCCGCGCTGGAGCTGCTGGCGACAGAGCTGCTGCTCGCGGGTGACTGCGGGAACAGGATTCCGGCCTGGGTGAGCATGAAGCCAACCAGGGAGAACAGCACCAGCAGGATCAGGGCAATCAGCGGCCAGGTCCAGGGGCTGCGGCCGCGGCGTTCCGGCTGATCGGCCGGCTCGTCGTCATAGTCGTCGTCCTCCTGCACCCAGTCGCGTTCCGCCGCGAGGGCGTCGGCCCGCGACAGGGTGTTGCGGGCTCCGTACGCGCTGGCGGCGGCCGCCCCGGCAGCGAGCCCCGCTGCGGCGCCCGCGCCGGCGGCGCCGACGACGGGCAAGGCCGAGGTGGCCGACGTCGAGCGGTCCGCCGCACTGATGACACCGGTGGCGGCCGTGGGGATGTCCACCGGCGCGGTGATGGGGCCGGTGGCCGCCTCGAAAAGGAGCATGCCCGGGACGGCGGCGTGCGCGGCTTCAATATCACCGTTGCGGATGGCTTCGGCGGCTGCGGAGAGTTTGAGGGCGTCGGCCGGGCGGTTTTTGGGGTCCTTGGCCAGCATGGACATCAGCAGGGCGCGGACCGGCTTCGGCAGTGTTTCCGGCAGCGGCGGCGGCGCGTCATTGACCTGTGCCAGCGCGATGGCTATCTGGGATTCGCCGGAGAACGGGCGGTGTCCGGTGAGGCACTCGTAGCCGATCACGCCGAGGGCGTAGATGTCCGAAGCGCCGGTGGCCAACTGTCCAGTGGCCTGCTCCGGGGCCAGGTACTGGGCGGTGCCCATTACCTGACCGGTCTGGGTGAGCGGGACCTGGTCCGCAAGGCGGGCGATGCCGAAGTCCGTCACCTTGACCCGGCCGTCCGGCGTGATCAGCAGGTTGCCGGGCTTGACGTCGCGGTGGACCAGGCCCTGGGCGTGGGCGGCGGAGAGGGCGCGCGCCGTCTGGGCGATCATGGACAGCGTGCGGTCCGGGGACAGCACCTGTTCGTGTTCGATGATGCTGCTCAGCGGCTGGCCCGGGACCAACTCCATAACGAGGTAGGCGGAACCTTCTTCCTCGCCGTAGTCAAAGACATTGGCAATTCCTACGTGGTTCAGCAGCGCGGTGTGGCGGGCTTCGGCGCGGAAGCGCTGGAGGAACCCGGGATCGCCGGTGTATTCCTCTTTAAGCACCTTGATGGCGACGATGCGGCCAAGGATCAGGTCCTTGGCTTTCCAGACTTCCCCCATACCGCCGATCGCAATACGTGTGGTCAGCTGGAACCTGCCGCCGAGGGTGATTCCTGATGAAGGCCTCACTTGTTCAACACCGCCTCAAAAATCTTCTTTGCGTTCGGACTGGTTAGCTTTGCGCCGGTGGTGATGTCCACGCCTTCCATGACAATCGTGACAGCCACCTGCGGGTCATTCGCCGGGGCGAACCCGGTAAACCATGAGTTGTTGAGACCGTTGCCAAGTTCAGCGGTACCGGTCTTGCCGGCCACCTTGACGCCGGATACGGCCGCCCCGCGGCCGATGCCGTCACTCACAACGCTGACCATCCACTCGTTGATCTGCCGGGCGATCTCCGGCGTCGTGGAGGTCTGCAGTACCTGGGGCTTCGGCTCGCTGATGGGCCGCAGGTCCGGCGAGCGGACGGCCTTGATCAGGTTCGGCTGCATCTGAACTCCGCCGTTGGCGATCGCCGCCGTCATTTGGTTGATCTGGAGCGGCGTGGCCCGGACATCGCGCTGGCCGATCGACGACTGCGCCAGGCTGGCGTCATCCAGCGGTTCGACCGGGAAGAAACTCGGGGCGGAGTCCAGTTTCAGCTGGTCGCCAAAGTCCTGGCCGAAACCGAACTTCTTGGCCTGGTCCGTTATGGCCTGTTGCCCGAGATCCAGGGCGATGCTGGCGAACGGCGTGTTGCAGGACTGCTGCAGGGCGAAGGAAAAACTCGCCGTGTCGCGGGTATAGCAGTTGCCGCCGGCGTAGTTGGGCAGCTTGTACTGGATCCCCGGGAACGACATTTCCGCCGGGTTGGGCAGGATGCTGTCCTTGTTGTACTTGCCCGAGCTGAGAGCGGCTGCCGTGTCGACGAGCTTGAAGACGGAGCCCGGTGCCAGCAGCGCCCCGGTGGGTCCGCTGACGTTCTGGTTCAGGTTGATTCCAGGGACCTTGTTCAGCTCCGCGAAATTGGCGGCCTCCGCCGCCGGGTCCTGGGTGGCGATCAGATTGGGGTCGTAGGAGGGCCTGGACACCATCGCGATAATCGCACCGGTTTTTGGGTTGGTCACCACGATCGACCCGCGCTGGCCGGCCGGGATGAGGTCGTAGGCGAGCTTCTGGATTTTGGGGTCGAGCGTGAGCTCCACCGAGGCGCCCTTGGGCTGGTTGCCCAGGAAGAGCTGGCCGACCCGGTCCAGGAACTGTTGGTCCGAGCTGCCCGCGAGCTCTTTGTTCATCGTCTTCTCCAGCCCGGTTACGCCGTAGCTCCGGGAGAAATACCCCGTGATCCCGGCATAGGGCTCCGGCTGCGTGTAGGTGCGCTGGAACATGCAGCTCTCCTCGGCGGCCACGGACTCGGCCACCGGGGTGCCGCCGACAATGATCGCGCCGCGGTCGTTGCAGTAGTTCTGCAGCAGGGTGCGTTTGTTCCAGGCATTGGCCTCCAGCTCGTCCGCGCCGACGACCTGGACATAGCTGAGGGCACCGAAAATCAGCACGAACATCGCGATCGCGGCGATCCAGGCATTGCGAATGGCTTGGTTCACAGCTTCACCGCCTCCGTAGGGGCGTCCGGACTGTTACGTCCGGTGCCGGGGACGGCGGCCGGCTTCGAGGGCATGGCAGGAGTTTCTTTCCGTGGATCGGGTTCTTCGCCGGGGGCCAACGGTGTGGTGTCCACCGGGCCGCGGGCCGTGTGCGAGATCATCAGCAGCAGGCCCACGATGATCCAGTTTGCCAGCAGCGAGGAGCCACCCGCAGCGAGGAAGGGGGTGGTGAGGCCGGTGAGCGGGATGAGCCTGGTGACGCCGCCAATCACCACGAAGCACTGCAGGGCAACGGCGAAGGAGAGTCCAGTGGCGAGCAGCTTCCCGAAAGCGTCCCGGGTCCCGAGCGCCGCCCGGAAGCCGCGGGTGAAGAGCAGCAGGTACATCAGGACGATCGCGAAGAGACCAATCAGCCCCAGTTCCTCACCGAAGGAGGCAATGATCATGTCGCTGTTGGCGAAGGGAACCAGGTTGGGACGACCCTGGCCGAGCCCGGTGCCAACCAGACCCCCGTTGGCCATACCGAACAAGCCCTCGACAATTTGCAGGCTGCCGCCGAATTCCCTCCCATAGACCTCGTCGGTGAAGGCGTTGAGCCAACCATCGATCCGGAGGCCGACGTGCGAGAAAACCCGCGAGGCAACGAAGCCGCCGGCGGCCATAAGTGCGACGCCGATAATCACCCAGCTGATGCGGCTCGTGGCGACATAGATCATCACGAGGAAGAGCCCGAAAAACAGGATGGAGGAGCCCAGATCCCGCTGAAAGATCAGCACCCCGATGCTCACGAGCCAGGCAGCGAGCATGGGACCCATGTCCTTGAACCGCGGGAACTGAAGCGGGCCGACTTTCCGCCCGGCCAGCAGGATGAGGTCCCGGTTGGAGGAAAGATACCCGGCAAAGAATATAGCGAGTGTGATCTTGGCGATTTCACCGGGCTGGAAGGTCATCGAGCCGAACTGGATCCAGACCCGGGCGCCGAGGATTTCACCGGCGGAGATGCCCGGCACAAGAGGCAGGATCAGCAGGACCGCACTGACCGCCAGGGAGATGTAGGTGAAGCGGCGGAGGATCCGGTGGTCCTTGAGAAACCAGATGACCGCGATCGAAACCGCCATCGCCACCAGGGTCCAGCGCAGCTGGTTGTTGCCCGTGTCCTCCCCGACGCGGTCGAGCCGGTGGATCATGGCGAGGCCGAGACCGTTGAGCGCCACCACCAGCGGAAGTATTACTGGATCGGCATATTTCGCGCGGATCCGAAGCACTATGTGGAACGCCAGGGCTGCGGCGGCGAGCAGGCTCGACTGGAACCAGAAGTCGGCGTCGAAAGCCTTCTGCTGATCCACCCCGACAAGGGCGTTGGCGCCAATGCCGACAGCGAGGGCGAGCACCAGAAGCACCAGTTCAACGTTGCGCCGCGGCCTGGGCGTGGGATCGATGGGGGTCATTTGCCGACCTCGCAGAAGGGCAGCGTAGGAGTCGGCGTGGCCGAAGAGGCGGCGTCCGGACTCGCCGTTTCCCCCGGGGTTGCTGGTGGCACCTGACCTGCCGAGGCGTCGGGGGTCGCCGTTGCGTCCGGGGTAGCGGGGGGCGGTGTCGGGGACGGGGTGATGCAGTCCTCGGCGGGGGACGTGGTTCCGGTGCGCTCAAGATTCTTGACGATGCGCTGGGCGTCATACAGGTCCCGGGCCGGCACGGTCTGGCGCACCCGCTGCTGGGAAAATTCGGGCAGATCTGACATCCGGATATCGGTCACCGTTTCGAGGGTGGAAAGCTGGATGGGCCCCAGGCGCTGTGAGACCCCGTTGAAGATGGCGACGTGCTGGTCTTTCTCTCCGATGTAGTACCGCGTCTGGGTCCAGGCGTAGCCGAGCCACAGACCCAGCGCGAGAAGCGCCAGGATGGAGGCAGCGATGGCGACGGTCACCCAGCGGCGCGGCGGGCGGGCAGGCCTGTAGTCCTCTGAGTCGTCCCTGGCCTGTTCCGACTTGTGGGTCAGCACGGTCGCCGCCCGGCGGGCCAGGGTGCGTCCGGCGATGGTGGGGATGGATCCGGTTTCCGCGGCGGTGGCGGCGGCGCCCACGAGTTCATGGGGACGGCTGGCGAGGTCCTCGCGGAGCACTTCGGCGGTCAGGTGCTCGCCAAGGTGCGGGTCGGTGGAGGACACCGGCTCTGATTTTCCGCCGTCTCCGCCGGCACTGCCGGCCTGCTCTCCGTCTGCCGCGCCGCCGTCGTTGACCGCCGGCCGGGCGCCGGGACTATTCGCTGCCCCAAGGGTGCTTCCGGCCTGGCGGGCAGCTTTATCGGAAACCACGGCCTCCACGGTGGAAGTCGACGGGCGCGGAACGATTTCGACGGCGGCTGTCCGCACGTCGTCGGTTGTCTGCTCGGCGATTTCCAGCATGACAACGGTGACGTTGTCCGGAGCGCCTGCCTCGAGGGTGAGGTCAACCAGCAGTTCCGCGCATTCACGCAGGTCGGGCGTCTCCCTGACGGTGCGTTCCACGACATGGCCCGCGACGTAATTCAGCCCGTCGGAACAGAGCAGCCAGCGTTCACCCGGTTCGACGTCGAGGGTTGCCAGGTCCAGCTCAGGGCTGGCGTCCACGTCGCCGAGGACGCGCATGAGGACGTTCTTGTGCGGGTGGGTTTCCGCTTCTTCGGGGCGGAGCCGGCCTTCATCGATGAGGCGCTGCACGAAGGTGTGGTCGATGCTGACCTGTTCGAATTCGCCGTTGCGGAGCCGGTAGGCACGGGAATCGCCGATGTGGGCGAAGTGCAGCTTGCCTTCGGCCAGCAGCAGGGCCGTGACGGTGGTGCCCATCCCGGCCAGCTTGGGATTCATGTGGACAAGTTCGGAAAGCAGTGAGTTCGCGGTTTGGATCTCGTCGGCCAGGACGGTGCCGGCGTCGCCGTCGTAGTCATCCTTGTCGAGATGGATCATGTCCAGCACCGTGGCGGCCGAAGCGACATCGCCGCCGGCGTGTCCACCCATGCCGTCGGCGACGACGGCGAGGTGGCGGCCAACGTAGGCGGAGTCGTCGTTCTTGGCGCGCACACGGCCGACGTCGGAACGCGCGGCATAGCGCATGATCAGCGGGCGCAGCGGGGCCGGTGTTTTGCCATCGGACTTGTCTGCGGGAACATTCGGGGTAGCCACGGCTACGGCCTCAATTCGATGACCGTCTTGCCGATTCTCACGGGGACACCCAGCTCAACGGGCAGTGCCCTGGTGAGCTGCTGATCGGCAAGATACGTGCCGTTCGTCGAGCCAAGGTCCTCAATGAACCAGCGGCTGCCCTGCGGGAACAGGCGGGCGTGCCGGCCGGAGGCATAGTCGTCCTCCAGCACCAGGGTGGCTTCCTGGGCGCGGCCCAGCAGAATGGGGCTCGCTGCGAGCGGGATCGTGGTGCCCTTGAGGGGGCCTTCGGTCACAACCAGCTGGCGGGGCTGCTGCCTGACGGGGGCGGCCGATTCGGCCAGCGCCGGATTTTTGCGCACCTCCCGGGCCGTCGGGGCGCCCGCAGCAGCCTTGCGGCCGATCATCAGGTCCCGGCGCATGGCGGCCACGATGCTGAAGATCATGACCCAGAGGAGCAGGAGGAAGCCAAAGCGCAGGGCAGTGATGGTCAGTTCACTCATCGGCGGCCACCTGGGCTCGCGGACAAAAGGCGGAAGATGATCTTGGTACGTCCCATCGTGATCGTGGAGCCATCGGTGAGTTCAGAAGAGCCCACGATCTTGTGGCCGTTGACGTAGCTGCCGTTCGTTGAACCCAGATCGAAGGCCTGGGCGACGCCCGGGCCCGTGCGGATTTCCAGATGGCGGCGGGAAACGCCCGTGTCGTCAATAAGGATGTCGGCGTCGGAAGACCGTCCCAGAATGATCGACGGCGCGTTCAGCGAGTAACGCTGCCCGTCGATGTCGAGCACCGGCTGCATCCGGGAAGGCAGGCGCGTCGGCGCGGCCGGCAGGCCGGGGTGCGCCGCCGGCTGTGCAGGCGCGGAAGGGGATGGGGACTTTTCGGTCCGGGACTTGATTTCGAAGTCCCCGGCGCGGCGTTCCTCGTCACGGCGGAAACTGATCCGCACGGGACCTTGGAGCGTGTAGCCCTGGCTACGCACGTGGTTGATGACGACGTCGCACAGTTCCTCGGCAAGCGGGGTACCCCACTCCTGGGCCCGCTCGAAATCGCTGTCACTGAGGAGGACGTCGAAGACATTCGGGGCGAGGGTCCGCCCGGCGGCAATGGTGATCGCCTTGTGGTCCACCTGGCGGCGAAGGTGACTGGCGATCTCGACCGGCTCAACCTGGGCGCGAGAACCGGTGGAGAAGACCCCGCGGACGGCCTTTTCGATGCCGCGCTCGACTTTGTCCAGCAATCCCATGGTCCTTCTCCTTTCGTGACGGCTGCAGGACAGCGTTCGTTCCGGAACTCGGTTTCCCAAATCTGCGGGAGCCCGCCATCAGCGGGCACTCCTACATCAGATACTACTGGGCGAGTCTGGGAATGGCCTTAATTCGCATCGCGGCTCCGTGCCGGAAAATTGCCGCCGACGGGCCCTGACATGCGCTGACATCGCCCCGCCCGCACCGCCGGGGAGGGCCTCCAGCCGGCGCCAAGAGGCGGCATTCGGGTGGCGCAGGGTTCCCGATTGGAGCGCAAGCAGCGGCCGGATACCGTCGCTGCGGGTACCGATTGGTGTTTTGCCGCAGTTGTCCGTTATGCTTGATCTCGCTGCTTTTACGAGGTTGGCGGCCCGGATTCCGGACCAATAATTGAGTGGAAGAAGTTGCGCGCGAGTGGCGGAACGGCAGACGCGCTGGCTTCAGGTGCCAGTGTCCGAAAGGGCGTGGGGGTTCAAATCCCCCCTCGCGCACGCAAATGAAAGAACCCCGGTCTTCAGGCCGGGGTTCTTTTTTCTTAACCCACATCCGCCGACACCCCGTAACCACCAACCGCCCCCGTCATGGCGAGGCCCGCCCGAATCCTCCGGACACCAACGCGGGGTCACTCAGCGCCCATTCCTGGGTGGTTTATCGGCGCTAGCTGACCCCGCGTTGCTCCTGGCTAGCTGGGCTTGCTGGGGCAGAGCCCAGGCAGCGCACCGGAGGAGTGCCGCGGCTAGCCGCGCAGCGCGCCGAAGTGCGCGATCATCGCCTCGAGGCCCAGGTTGAAGGCGACGTCGGCGGGCTTCTCATAGCCTTCCAGGTCCTGTTCCGTGACCGCGGCGGTGAAGTTCGGCGTCGACTCCGCCATGCTCCCCGAGTCAAAAATGTCCGCCGGGGCCGTGACGTCATAGGCCGAGCCAAAGATGAAGGACTCCAGGGCCACGATCGCGGAAACGATCCGTCCCTGCGGGAAACCCGCGCGGCTGAAGCCGGCGCTGACGGCCTCATACAGGGCCAGCGTTTTGGGCGCGTCGGCCACCGGGAGCACCGCGATCACCGGGATCAGCGGCGTGTGCTTGGAAAACACGTCTCGATAGCTCCACGCCCAGCTGCGCACAGCCCGGTCCCACGGTTCGGACGCGAAGGCGGACACGTCAACGAACGAGGTCAGGTGGTCCTGGACCAGGACCAGCACATCCCTTTTGGACGAGACGTGGTTGTACAGGGCCGACGGCGCCACGTTCAGCGTCCGCGCCAGGGCGGCCATCGTAAAGCCGTCATAGCCGCTCTTGCCGATCAGCTGCAGCGCCGCGGCGGTAATGCCGTCCTGGTCAAGGACCGCTGCGGCGGGCCTGCCCACCCGGCGTCGCGGTGTGGCGTCCTCATGGGGATCCGCTGGGGCGCTGATTGATGCCGGCATTCCTGGCCTCTCTGCTGTCGGTGGGGTCCTCCCATTCTCCCCCGAACTCACCCGCGGAAATTCTTGGACGTGAGGTCTTCCCTGGCGCACCCGAAGGGTCTATAGTCGAGTCTAAATGAATGGCATTCATTTAGTGGTCCGCATCACTTCCGCGGGCACAGAGAGGACATCATGCTGGAACTTGATCGCGACGTCGTCATCGTCGGCGCGGGCCCTGCCGGGCTGACCGCCGCCCGGGAACTGCAGAAAGCCGGCCTGAGCGTGGCCGTCCTGGAGGCCCGCGACCGCGTCGGCGGCCGCACCTGGACCGACACAATCGACGGCGCCCTGCTGGAAATCGGCGGCCAGTGGGTCTCACCGGACCAGACCGAACTGCTGGCGCTTCTCGACGAACTCGGCCTGAAAACCTACTCCCGTTACCGCGAAGGCGAGTCCGTCTACATCGGCTCCGACGGCAGGCGCACCCTATATACCGGCGACACATTCCCGGTGGGCGGGACCACCGCCGCCGAGATGGACAAGCTCACCGTCCTGCTTGACGCCCTCGCGGCCGAGATCGGCCCGACCGAGCCGTGGGCGCATCCCAAGGCCCGCGAGCTGGACACCATCTCCTTCCACCACTGGCTGCGTGAGAACTCCGCGGACGAGGAAGCCTGCAACAACATCGGCCTCTTCATCGCCGGCGGCATGCTGACCAAACCCGCGCACGCTTTCTCCGCCCTGCAGGCGGTGCTGATGGCGGCCTCCGCCGGGTCCTTCAGCCACCTCACCGATGAGGACTTCATCCTCGACAAGCGCGTCATCGGCGGCATGCAGCAGGTTTCCGAGCTGCTCGCCGCCGAACTGGGTGACGACGTCGTGCTGGACAGCCCGGTGCGGAGCATCACCTGGGCGCCGGCATCCGCCGACGGAATCGGCGGACCAGACGCAACGGATGCCGGGCACCGCGTAACCGCCGTCTCGGATCGGGCCACCGTGAACGCGCGCTTCGTGATCATGGCTGTGCCGCCGAACCTCTATTCCCGGGTCTCCTTCAACCCGCCGCTGCCGCGGCGCCAGCACCAGATGCACCAGCACCAGTCGCTGGGCCTGGTCATCAAAGTGCACGCGGTCTACAGCACCCCGTTCTGGCGCGGGGATGGCCTCTCCGGAACCTGCTTCGGTGCCGGCGCCCTGGTCCAGGAGGTCTACGACAACACCAACCACGAAGACCCCCGCGGCACCCTGGTCGGCTTCGTCTCGGACGAGAAGGCCGATGCCATGTTCGAGCTCAGCGCCGAGGACCGCCGTCGCGCCATCCTCGGCTCGATCGCCGAATTCCTGGGGGCCAAAGCCCTCGAGCCGGAGGTCTACTACGAGTCGGACTGGGGCTCCGAAGAGTGGACCCGCGGCGCCTACGCCGCCAGCTACGACCTTGGCGGACTGCACCGCTACGGCAAGGACCAGCACGCGCCGGTGGGCCCGATCTACTGGTCCTCCTCCGACCTGGCCGCCGAGGGCTACCAGCACGTCGACGGCGCCGTCCGGATGGGACGCCACACGGCAGCCCGGATCGTGGCAGCGGCAGACCGCACGTCCGTCGCACCCAACTGATCGCATACCGAGATGATCCGTTCCACCCCAACCCGCCCGACAGTTCAGAGAGGACCGGCCAGATGCGTTACGTAGTGGGGTATTCAGCCAATGCCAGAGGCCGCGACGCGGTAAATCTGGCCGTCGCACTGGCGCGGGGCCGGGGGGCCAGCCTGGACCTGGTGCTGGTGCTGGTGGTACCCGAAGTCCAGCAGTTCGCCGCCGCCCATGCACCCAAAGCCGGGTTCGAAAAGCTCCTGAACGAGCAGGCATGCCAGTGGCTTGACGAGGCCCTCGCCCTCGTTCCGGCAGACGTGCCGGCGCGTGGGCACCTCCGCACCGGTGACTCGGATGCCCACGCGCTGATTGAGGCGGCTGAGGAACTCGGGGCCGACATCCTGGTCATCGGGGCAACCAGCTCAGGGCTGTTCAAGCGGTTCAGCATCGGTTCGGTGGCCAGCGCGCTGCTGCACGCGTCAACCGTCCCGGTGGCGCTGGCACCCCACGGCTACCACCGCAAGGATGCCCTGACCCGGATCAGTTGCGGGCTCGGCACCCGGGCGGGAGCCGGGAAGCTGCTGGACTTCGCCCTTGGCATGGCGGCGAACCGGAAGGTCCCGTTGCGGGTGGTCTCCCTGCTGGCGGTCGACGGCGGCGACCCGGCCGCGGCGGTTGGGGCCGCCCGCGAACACGCGGAGAAGTCGGTCGCGGCTGCCGCGCCGGTCAGCCCGGAAGGCATCCCGTTGGCGGCCACCACGGAAGTGGTGGTTGCGCAGGGGCGGAGCATCGAGGAGGCCGTGGACGGCCTCGCCTGGGAAGACGGCGAGGTTTTGGTGATCGGCTCCAGCCGGCTGGCCCAGCCGCGCTCCATCTTCCTGGGCAGCACGGCGAACCGGATCCTGCGTGCCCTGCCGGTGCCGATGCTGGTGGTTCCCAGCGGATATGAACTCAAGCCCGAAAACCCCGCAACCTCTACTGACACTTCCCGAGAGGCACTCCAATGAGCACCGAACACGTGGCTGCGAAAACCTCGCACGACCCCCACGCAGGACTGAGCGCCAAGGGCCTCAAGGCCGGATCCGTTGGCCTGATCGGTGCCGTCGTCATCGGCGTGTCCTGCATTGCCCCGGCCTACACCCTGACAGCTGCCCTTGGCCCGACGGTCGCGGAGGTCGGGGTCCAGCTGCCCGCGATCTTCCTGGTGGGCTTCATTCCGATGCTGCTGGTGGCCTTCGGCTACCGGGAACTGAACAACGCCATGCCCGACGCCGGAACCTCCTTCACGTGGGCATCGCGCGCCTTCGGCCCGTGGATGGGCTGGATGGGCGGCTGGGGCCTGATCGCCGCGACGAACATCGTGCTGTCCAACCTGGCGGCCGTGGCGGTGGACTTCTTCTACCTCATGCTGGCCCAGCTGTTCGGCAATCCGGAACTGGCTGACCTGACCCTGAACCTGCCGCTGAACATCGCCACCACGCTGGTCTTCATCGCGCTGGCCTGCTGGATCTCCTACCGCGGCATGGAAACCACCAAGGGCGTGCAGTATGTGCTGGTCGCGTTCCAGCTCTTTGTCCTCGGCTGGTTCGCCGTCGCCGCCTTCAGCCACGTGGCCAACGGCACCGCCTTCGACGCCACCGCGATCACACCCGAGTGGTTCAACCCGTTCGCCGTCGGATCCTTCTCGGCCTTCGCCGCCGGCGTCTCGCTTTCAATCTTCATTTACTGGGGCTGGGACGTCACCCTGACCATGAACGAGGAAACCCGCAACCCGGAAAAGACCCCGGGCCGCGCGGCCACCGTCACCGTGCTGGTCATCGTGATCATCTACATGACCGTCGCCCTGGCCACGCTGGCGTTCGCCGGCATCGGCCAGGAGGGACTGGGCGCCGGAAACCCCGAAAACCAGGGCAGCATCTTTGCCGTCCTCGCCGGACCGGTGATGGGACCCTTCGCCATCCTGATGTCCCTGTCCATCCTGAGCAGCTCGGCCGCGTCCCTGCAGTCGACGTTTGTTTCGCCGGCCCGGACGCTGCTCGCAATGGGCCACTACAAGGCCCTGCCGGCGAAGTTCGGCAGGATCAGCCCGACCTTCAAGTCGCCGAGCTACGCGACCATCGCTGCGGCCATCGCCGCGGCGGGGTTCTATGTGATCACCCGGACCACCTCCGAGAACGCTTTGTGGGACACCATCACTGCGCTCGGCATGATGATCTGCTTCTACTACGGCATCACCGCCCTGGCCTGCGTCTGGTTCTTCCGCGCCGAGGCGTTCAGCGGGGCCCAGGCGTTCTTCTTCAAGTTCCTGTCACCACTCCTGGGCGGCGTCATCCTGCTGGTGATGTTCTTCAAGACCGCCTACGACTCCATGGACCCGGCGTACGGCTCCGGATCGTCCGTCGGCGGCGTTGGCCTGGTGTTCATCCTGGGCATGGGCGTGATCCTGCTGGGCGTGGTGCTCATGCTGGTCATGGCCAGAATCCGCCCGGAGTTCTTCAAGGGCCAAATCCTGCGTCAGGGATAGTGACCCCGGCAGCTACGAACCGGGAAGGTCCTCCTTCCGCCAGCCATTGGAAAGTAAGCACACTTACCAATAGGCTGGCGGGAGGGGGACCTTCCCCTGTTTGGAACCAGAACGAGGTGACAGCATGTCGGACGCAGAGAGCATCAGCAAAGTTACGGACATCATCAACGATTCGCGGATCGGGATGTTCACCACCGTCAACGAAGACGGCGCACTGGTCAGCCGTCCGCTGGCTGTCCAGGACGTGAAGGACGACGGCGACATGTGGTTCTTCACCTCGGCCACCACCTCCCAGGTCGCCCACGTCCGCGCACACCCGGGCGTGAACGTCTCCTTCGGCAAACGAACGGAATGGGTGTCGGTGGCCGGAACGGCAGAAGTCGTCACCGACCGCCAGAAGATCCACGAGCTCTGGAACCAGATGGTCGAGGCGTGGTTCCCGGACGGCCCGGACACCCCCGAGGTGGTACTCCTCCACGTCGACTCGGACTCCGCCGAATACTGGACCAGCCCCGGCGGAACCGCCGCGACGGTGCTGCAGTGGGTCAAGTCCAAGGTCCTGAACAGCCGGATGAGCGTGGGCGAAAGCGGCACGGTCGAACTCTAGGCGGCAGTCAGTCGATGATCTTCAGCCCGGTGGCCCAGTTGAACGATTCGTACGCCGGGTTGGCCTGAAGAGCCATCACGAGGAGCTGGAAGCCCTCCAGCTCCCGGGCATGCCGTAGCCCGCCGACCCGCAAGGGCCGGAGCCCGGCCGCAGCCGCAAACGAGGCGACCTGGTTGCCGGCCTCCTCGGAGTCGGAGGCGATGAAGACGTCCAGCGCCAGGCCGCCCGTCGCTCCAGCCGTCAGCGGTCCGGGGAAGGTGGTGTTGAATGCCTTGACGACGTTTGCCCCCGGCAGCAGGGCCGCGATTTCCTCGGCGGCCGAGGACCCCGGTTCGACCAGCAGGGAATCGAAGGTCTCCGTATTGATCGGGTTGCTGATGTCCACGACGGTCTTGCCGCTCAGGGTGTCGCCGTAGTGAGTTGCAACTTCCCTGGCCGGGCCGTAGTAGAGGGCCAGCACCACGATGTCCCCGTCCGGGATGTCGCCCAGGCTTCCGGATGTCGCGTCACCACCCAGTTCGGCTGCGAGTGTGGCCGCGTGCTCCGGGGTCCGGTCCAGGATCTGGAGTGTCCGGCCGGCTGCCACAACGCGGGTTCCGATCGCCCGTGCCATGTTGCCGCTGCCGATGATGGTGATGTCTGTCATGGTGCTTCCTTCCAGGGGTGACTGTGGAGCGCAGAGACAAGGCCAAGCCGGTGGAATGCAGGATACGTCAGCCCAGGACCGGATCCGGGCCGGGGAATCCGGCGGTGCTGGTCGGGGCGTCGTGGCGGACACCGGCGGCCCGCTCGGCGTCGACGAGGGCCCGTTCCAACCGGTCAACCGCGGGGGCGTAGCCGGCGTCGGTGCCGCTGCGCAGGCGTTCCGCGGCCTTCATCGCCCGGATCAGGGCCGCCGTTTCCGGCTGCCGCGGGTCACTCATGGCTGGGAAGTCGATGGTGTGCGCGGGGTCCAGTTCATAACGCTGCCATCTGGCCAGGGCACTGCGGTGCCGGGAGGTGGCCTCCTCGTTCCTTGCAGCCGTCTCCCGGGAGAAGCGCCGGCCCGCCTGCCAGCTGAAGACCCGGGGGGTCCAAAGATACGAGGCAGCCGCCGCGCCCACGGCGACGACACTGAGGATGAGCCCGGCCCACGGGGCCACCAGGGCGGGCAGGATGACGGCCGGCGCAACGATGGCGAACCCGGCGAAACCGTCCCAGAAGACGGCGTCCGGCAGGCCGTCGTCGTCGGCCAGATGCTTCCGGAGCGAATAGACGGAGGCCCCCGCCGCGCAGACGATCACGGCGGCCAGGGCAAGCAATTGCACTGCCGGGAAGGGGACGGGTTCAAACAGGGACGGCATTCCAACACCTCCAGGGATCCTGCCCGGGGCGGGCGAGGTTCCGCTGATTCCATTGGAATCCATCCGACGCGGGCCGTCAATGGTGCAGCCAATGGTGCGGCGGCCGCCGCGCGGTCCGGTTCCCACTCGGGTACGTCCCGGCGTAGCGTATGCCCCATGCGACTGAAAATGTGCAGCATCCACGTCAAAGACCCCTCTGCCGCCTTCGAGTTCTACACCGGAATCCTGGGCTTCGAGAGCCTGATGGCCCTCCCGGAGCACAATCTGTTCATCGTGAAGGACCCGGCCGGAGCCGGCGGCGGAACCGTCGGGCTGCTGCTGGAGCCCAGCGACAACCCGATCGGGGCCGCCTACATGAACGGATGCCACGACGCCGGGCTGCCCGCGATCGTCTTCGGGGTGACCGATGTCCGCGCGGAGTTCAAGCGGCTCACGGCCAAGGGAGTCATCTTCCAGGGCGAGCCGTCCGTCGGTCCCGGGGGGACGACGGCGGTGTTCGACGACGGGTGCGGGAACTACGTGCAACTCCACCAGGACTGAACCGGGACTGATCCGTACCAGGAGCCGGCCGGCGTCGGCAGCCGGCCTGGGTTGCGACCGCGTCCTTGACGCTACTACTCGGCCGCGGTGCGTGCCTTCTTGGCGTCCTTCTTCGCGGAATCGTCCTTGACCCGCTGCGCCTCGGCGCGGACGGCGGCGTGGGTGGAGCGTTCGGCGACCAGCCATGCCGGGGGAGCCTGCAGCAGCGCGGTGATTTCCGCCGTCGTCAGCGCTCCCTCAACGCCGCCGCGGGCGAGGCCGCTGATGGAGACGTTCAGCTTCTGCGCAACCACCGGACGGGGGTGCGGGCCGTTGCGGCGAAGCTCCGCCAGCCACTCCGGTGGGTTGGCCTGGAGCTCGGCAAAGTCGGCGCGGCTGATTTCCGAATCCTGGAACTCCTGGGGTGTTGCGGGCAGGTAGATGCCAAGCTTCTTGGCAACGGTGGCCGGCTTCATGGACTGGGAGTTTGCAGAGGTCATGCTTCAAGGGTATCCGGCGGGGCACCAAACCAGCACCAAACAGCCCGCCGGGCGGAAGCCTACGCCAGCCCGGGCGGTACTGTGAACATGTGTCAGCAGCAGAAGAAACACCCCAGACCCCCGACGAAACCGCCGGTGTCCCGGCCGAAGCAGCAGCGCGGGAGTTGCGGTTCGCCTACGTCCCCGGCGTGACCCCGGGCAAGTGGACCCGGCGCTGGGAAGAGCGGATGCCGGACGTTCCGCTGCACTCCTTTATGTCCGACGACGGCGCGCAGCTCACGGTACTGCGCGACGGGTCCGCGGAACTGAGCTTCGTCCGGCTGCCGGTGGAGCGCGAGGGCCTGAACGTGATCCCGCTCTACGAGGAGCAGCCCGTGGTGGTTGCACCCAAGGGACACGAGATCTCCTTGTTCGAGGAAGTGGACCTTGCCGACCTCGGCCAGGAGAAGTTCCTGGACGTGGCGGAACTCGGCGGCCCGGAACTTGCCCTGCAGCTGGTGGCTACCGGTGCCGGCCTGGTGATCCTACCGATGTCCGTGGCCCGCCACTTCAACGTCAAAGACACCGTGGCGCGCCGGCTGACCGGGGCGCCCACCACGGAAATCGCCCTGGCGTGGCCCAGTGACAGCACGGACGAGGTGATTGAGGAGTTCATCGGGATCGTCCGCGGCCGCACCGCCGCGAGCTCACGCCAGCCCTCCGCGCAGCAGGGGAAGCCGAAGAAGGAGCCGAAGCCGGACCGCCGGGGACCTGCGGTCAAGAAGCCCAAGGTCGCGCAGCGCTACGCGCCGAACCCGGACAAGGGCCGCGGCAAGGGGTCACGGAAGAAGGGCAAGCGCTAGGCGGCAGCCCGACCCGCGAGGGGCTACTGGGCGCAGGCGTCCTGCAGGGCCTTGACCGATTCGGCCGGAACCTGGTCGCCGGAATCGGCGATCTGTCGCAGCGGCGTGGTGATCTCGGCGGGAACACCCGCAGTGTCCGCGCCGGCCACCAGACCGCCCAGCAGTTCCTTGTCCTGGACGCTGACCAGGCCGTCCTCCACAAGGGTGCAGGCCTGCTTCTTCACTTCACCGGCAGCCGCGGTCGCAACCTGGGATGCCCCGTCGCTGACCGCCTTGTTCGCGGCGTCCTGCACCGGGCCGCAGCCGGTCAGGGCGATCAGGAGGGCGGCAGCGGACAGGGCAGTGAGGCGAAGTTTCATCCGTCAAGCCTACCAATCGTGGCTGGTGCCGAGGTCGATGGCGCTGCCTCGCACGAGATCGGCCGCCGCCGGCACCGCACATTGTGACGCCGGTAACATGCAGGAAACGTTCCCCGTCTACGCTGGCAACACCGCGGCGCCGCCAGGCCCGCGAACGCCCGGTGATGAAGGGATTCCGTCATGCATCTTCTGCCCCGTGAGCAGGAAAAGCTCATGATCGTGGTCGCGGCCGACCTCGCCCGCCGCCGCCAGTCGCGCGGGCTCAAACTGAACTTCCCGGAGGCAGTGGCCATCATCAGCTATGAACTGGTCGAGGGCGCCCGGGACGGCAGGACCGTCGCGGAGCTGATGAGCTACGGCACCACGCTGCTCCGCCGCGACGACGTGATGGAGGGCGTGCCGGAGATGATCCACGACGTCCAGATCGAAGCCACGTTCCCGGACGGCACCAAGCTCGTCACCGTCCACGATCCGATCCGTTAAGGCAGCTGAGATGATTCCCGGAGAATACGTCCTCAGCCCCCGTCCCGTCCTGCTCAACGCGGGCCGTGACGCGATCGACGTCGTCGTGACCAACACCGGCGACCGGCCCGTGCAGGTGGGCTCACACTTCCACTTCGCCGAAGCGAACGCCGCCCTGACATTCGACCGGCAGTCCGCCTACGGCCGGCGGCTGGACATCCCGGCGGGCACGGCGGCCCGGTTCGAGCCGGGGGACAGCAGGACGGTCCGGCTGATCGAACTCGCCGGCCGGCGCGAGGTCTACGGCCTCAGCAACGCGGTCAACGGAACGCTTGGCCCGAATACGCTGGCCCCGGTTAAAGGAGCAGGCACATGAGCTTCGAACTGTCCCGCAGGCAATATGCGGACCTGTACGGCCCGACGACGGGCGACGCCATCCGCCTCGCCGACACCGAACTGTTCCTCGAAATCGAGAAGGACCTCACCGTCTACGGCGAGGAAGTGGTGTTCGGCGGCGGCAAGGTGATCCGCGACGGCATGGGTCAGAACGGCCAGGCCACCAGGGACGGGGACGGCAGTACTGGTTTCGGCGGTGTCGGTTCCGGCGGCGGAGTTCCCGACACCGTGATCACCAACGTGGTGGTGCTGGACTACACCGGGATCTACAAGGCCGACGTCGCGCTCCGCGACGGGCACATTTTCCGGATCGGCAAAGCCGGGAACCCGCAGATCACCGACGGGGTGGACATCGTGATCGGCGCCAGCACCGAGATCATCGCCGGCGAGCGGAAAATCCTGACCGCCGGCGGTGTGGACTCCCACATCCACTTCATCTCCCCGGACCAGGTCCCCGCCGCCCTGTGCAGCGGCGTGACCACGATGATCGGCGGCGGCACCGGGCCGGCCGAGGGCACCAAGGCCACCACCGTCACCCCCGGCAAATGGCACATCCAGCGGATGCTGCAGGCCGCCGAAGGTCTCCCGATCAACATCGGCCTGTTCGGCAAGGGCCACGCGTCCGCCGTCGAGCCCCTTGCCGAGCAGATCCGCGCCGGCGCGATCGGGCTCAAAGTCCATGAGGACTGGGGCGCCACAACCTCTTCAATCGACACGTCGCTGCGGGTGGCGGACCAGTTCGACGTCCAGGTGGCCATCCACACCGACACCCTGAACGAGTGCGGCTTCGTGGAGGACACCATCCGGGCCATCGACGGCCGCGTGATCCACACCTTCCACACCGAGGGCGCCGGCGGCGGGCACGCCCCGGACATCATCAAGATCGCCGGGCTGCCCAACGTCCTGCCGGCCTCCACCAACCCCACCCTGCCGTACACCCGCAACACGCTCGAAGAGCATCTGGACATGCTCATGGTCTGCCACCACCTGAACCCGGACATCCCGGAGGACGTGGCATTCGCGGACTCCCGCATCCGCGCCGAGACCATCGCCGCCGAGGACGTGCTGCAGGACCTGGGGATCTTCGCGATCACCTCCTCGGACTCGCAGGCCATGGGTCGGGTGGGCGAGGTCATCATCCGCACCTGGCAGGTCGCCGACAAGATGAAGCGGCAGCGCGGCGTGCTCAAGGACCCGGGGGGAGGTGTGCATGGCGCCGCCTCCGGCCGGGGCGCGGACAGCGACAACTTCCGGCTGAAACGCTACGTGGCGAAATACACCATCAACCCGGCCATCGCGCAGGGCATGGCCGACTCGATCGGCTCGGTGGAGGTCGGAAAGTTCGCCGACCTGGTGCTCTGGGACCCGGCGTTCTTCGGGGTGAAGCCGGAGCTGGTGCTGAAGGGCGGGCAGATCGCCTACGCGCTGATGGGCGACGCCAACGCCTCCATCCCCACCCCGCAGCCGCGCACCATGCGGCCGATGTTCGCCGCCTACGGCAAGGCCCTGCAGCAGTCCTCCATCACCTTCCTGTCCCAGGCCGCGATCGACGCCGGGGTCCCGGCGGAGCTCGGACTGCAGAAGGTCATCCGGCCGGTGTCCGGCATCCGCAGCCTCACGAAGGCGGACCTGAAATACAACGGCGCCACCCCGAAGATCGAGGTGGATCCGGAAACGTACCGGGTGAGCGTCGACGGCGAGGATGTCACCTGCGAGCCGTCCGACGTGCTGCCGATGGCGCAGCGCTACTTCCTTTTCTAGGCACCAAATTTCTAGGCACCAAAGGAGACGACCATGATCATCGACAAGGTCCTCGGCAACACCCACGACCTGCCGCCCGGTCCGGACCCGTACCTCGGGCTGCACCGGGAAAAGGTGGTGCTCCCCAGCGCCCAGCTGGTCAAGCGCATCCAGCGGGTCACCACCGACCACGGCCAGGAACTCGGCATCCGGCTGCCCGCCGGCTCCGGGGACCTGCGCGACGGCGACATCCTGCACGTGGCCGCGGCCAACATGATTGTGGTCTCCGTGCTGCCCACCGACGTCCTCGTGATCGCCCCGCGCACCATCCACGAAATGGGCGTGGTGGCGCACGCCCTCGGCAACCGGCACCTGCAGGCCCAGTTCTTCGATGCCGCCTCCGAATACCGGGCCGAGGTCATGGTCTGCCAGTACGACCACACCGTCGAGGACTACCTCAAAAACGTCGGAGCGCCCTACGCCCGCCAGGAGCGCGTGCTGCCCGTCCCCTTCCGCCATGCCGAACACGCCCACTAGCCCCGCCTCCTACCAGCTGGCCTTGCAGCAGCTGACGGATTCTGCGCTACCGACCGGGGCGTTTGCGCACTCGCTGGGCTTTGAAACGTACATTGACCGCGGGCTGGTGCGGGACGAGGAGTCGTTTGGCGTGTGGCTGTCCGCCTTCGTGTCCCAGCAGCTCACCTACTCGGACGCCCTGGCCATCCGGTTCCTGTACGAGGGCGTTCCCGCCGCTGAACTGGACGCGCTGCTGACCGCCCAGCTGCTGCCCCGGCAGTTGCGCGAGGCCAGCATCAAAATGGGTGGCCGGCTGCTCGAGATCGGCGCCGAGATCTTCCCGTCCGCCGGGCTCGCGGACTACCGGGAACTGGTGGGCTCCGGCCGGGCGGCCGGCCACCAGCCGCTCGCGTTCGCCGTCGTCGCACGCTCCCTGGCGGTCCCGCTGCCGGAGGCCCTCGCCGCGTATCTGTTCGCGGCGGTTACGGCGTTGACGCAGAACGCCGTCCGGGCCATCCCGCTGGGGCAGAACGCCGGGCAGCGGCTGCTGCGGCAGGCGGCCGACGACGTCGCTGCCGCGGTTGCGCGGGCCGGCAGCCTCGACCGGTCCGACTTCGGTGCCGTCAGCCCCGGCCTGGAGATTTCGCAGATGCGGCACGAGCGCCAGCGTGCCCGCATGTTCATGAGCTAACCAAGCCCACGAGAAATATGTCTGGAGAAGAATATGTCTGAACCCATCAAAATTGGCATCGGCGGCCCGGTGGGTGCCGGGAAGACCCAGCTTGTCGAGCGCCTCACCCGCCACATGAGCGGGGAAATCTCCATGGCCGCCATCACCAACGACATCTACACGATCGAGGACGCCAGGATCCTGGCGGCCAACAGCATTCTCCCGATCGACCGGATCATCGGCGTGGAAACCGGCGGCTGCCCGCACACCGCCATCCGCGAGGACACGTCCATGAACACGGCCGCCATCGAGGAGCTCAAGAAGCGGCACCCGGACCTGCAGGTGATCTTCGTGGAATCCGGCGGGGACAACCTCTCCGCGACGTTCAGCCCCGAACTGGTGGACTTCTCGATCTACATCATCGACGTCGCCCAGGGCGAGAAGATCCCGCGCAAAGCCGGCCAGGGCATGATCAAGGCCGACCTCTTCATCATCAACAAGACGGACCTCGCCCCGCACGTCGGCGCCGATCTGGCAGTGATGGAGCGGGACTCCAAGGAATTCCGCGGCGACAAGCCGTTCTGCTTCACCAACCTCAGGACCGACGAGGGGCTGGAGCGCGTTATCGAGTGGATGCGGCGGGATGTCCTGATGCTCGACCTGGCACCATGAGCACGACGGCAATTATCTCCCCTGCTGGTGCTGAAGCCGCTCGCGGCGCTTCGCCGGATATAGAGGGCCGTGCCCGCTCCGCGGTGCCCGCCACGCCGCGGCCCTCTATATCCGACTCCGCTGCTGCTGTCGTCGCACCCATGGGGGAACTCGCCTTGCGCATCGACGTGCGAGGCGGACGCTCTGTAGCGTCGCATCAGTACCATCGCGGCGCGTTGCGGGTTTTGCGGGGGCATTACTTGGATGACTCGGGGCAGGTTTGTTATGTGGTGGTGAATCCTGGCGGGGCTTATTTGGGGGCGGATCTCTATGTCATCGACGTGGAGGTGGCCGAGGGGGCGAAGCTGCTGCTCACGACCCAGTCGGCCACCAAGATCTACCGGACGCCGGACTCGTTTGCCGAGCAGCGGATGCGGCTCCGGCTGGGGGCCGGCGCGCAGCTGGAGCTCGCCCCGGACCAGCTGATCGCCTACCGCAAGGCCAGCTACCGGCAGAACACGCACATCACCATGCACCCGACGTCGAGCCTCGTGATGTCCGAGGTAATCACCCCCGGCTGGTCACCTGACGGGGCTTCATTCCGGTACGAAGAACTGCGGCTCAGGACCGAAATCGGGATCGAATCCGAAGCGGGGAGGCGACTGCTGGCTCTGGACAATGTGCTGATCCGGCCGCCGCTGCACGACGTCACCGGGATGGGGTTCATGGAGGGCTTCAGCCACGTGGGATCGCTGATCGTGGTGGATGCGTGGGTTGACCAGGCCCTCGCGGACGAATTTCACGTTCTGACCGACGCGCACGATGCCTATACAGGGATCTCGCTGACTGCCACAGTTGCCGGCATCCGCGGACTTGTCCTCCGCTCCCTTTCGAACAGCACCGGAGAACTCAATCGGCTCCTGGGCGCCTGCAGTGCCCTTCTCCGGAAGCGGTGGCACGGCACGGAGCCGCTGGACCTCAGGAAATACTGATAAGCACCTTGGCCGACTATGCAGCGCTCTACCATCAGCGCGAGCAGCTCCCGCTGCGGACCCGGCTGGGTGTCACCTTCGGTGCCGTCGTGGCCCTGCACGTTGCCGCCGTCGGGTTCCTCTTCGCCGGATTGGTGACGGCCGGAGAGCCGCTGGCCATTGGCCTGGTGCTGACCGCTTACGGCGCCGGCGTCAAGCACAGCTACGACTGGGACCACCTTGCCGCGATCGACAATTCAACCCGCAAATTTGTGGCCCAACGCAAGGACCCGGTAAGCGTCGGCTTCGCCTTCAGCCTGGGCCACAGCTCGGTGGTGATCCTGGCCGGGGTCTTGGTGGTGGGCGGCGCGGGGATGGTGGGCCACTTGATGGCGGACGGCACGACCGGAAACCTCGCGCTGGGCCTGGTCGGCAGCGGCGTTTCGGGGATCTTCCTGCTCGCCATCGGGCTGTTCAATGGATCCGCCTTTGTCCGGGCGGCGCAGGTTTACCGGAGCGTGCGGGCCGGAGGGCAGGTGCAGGACAAGGATCTCGAGGCCACGGGCCTGATGGCCCGGCTGCTGGCGAAACCCCTGTCCGGGGTCCGGCGGCCGCGGAACATCTACGTGATCGGGTTCCTTTTCGGGCTGGGCTTCGACACCGCCACCACGATCGGGCTGCTGGTCATGGCGGCGGCGGCATCCCTGGCCGGGGTCTCCCCGCTTGCCCTGCTGGCGCTGCCGCTGGCGTTCACCGCGGCCATGACGCTGTGCGACACCACCAACGGGGTCGCCATGATGCGGATGTACAGCTCCGCCCTGCACCGGCCCCACCGAAAGCTGGGGTTCAACGCGGTTATCACCGGCATCTCGGCCGTGTCGGCTCTGTTCATTTCGGTCATCACCCTCGGCGGGTTCTTCCACGCCGCCTTCGGCCTCGAGGATCCCGTGACCAGCTGGCTGGGCGGGGTAGATCTGGGCGAAGCCGGGCTGCTGCTGGCCGCGTCGCTGCTGACCGTCTGGGGCGCCGCGGCGCTGCGTGGCGGGCTGCCCGCCTCACGTCGGGCGAACTAGCCAGCCGGCGTCGCCGGGCTGCCCCTTAGGCTCCGGCCGCGCCGGTGGAAACTCCGCTTAGGGCGTCGATGTAATCCAGCGTTTTGGGACTGACATGCCGCACAGCCGCAAGGGCCTCCCGGACAACAGTTCTCCTGGCCTGGTCACCAAGTGCGCCTCGGAGGTCCGATATCGTCTCGATGCCAAGACGCTCAAACACGGCGGTGATGTCCTCTACCTGGGCAAGCCGGCCGGGCGAGGGCCAGTCGATAACTTCCGAGAGTTTGCCAGTATCCAAGTGCCGGCGGAATCCGCTGGTCGTGGCGGCATCCGGCCATGCCTCAACTAGGGCGACCACGCGGGGCTTGACGGTCTCGTGGTAGTTCTGCCGCCGCTGCAACGTCGCATCAACAATGATGGCCCCGATGTGGTCCCAACCGCGGCTCTCATCCTTGGGCCGGTCGGTGCCCTGCGGCTCCACGAACTCCGGAAGGTTGGCATCATCATTGTTGATAGTCATAAGTGAATACTTCCATGTGCCGGTCGTGTGCGCCCGATCGCGTCAGCAGCGGCCGGAGCCCCGGGCGATGGCATAGTTGCTGCATCCGGACGGAAAGCGAGCCAATGTCCTATTCATTCCAAGTGACCTTTGACTGCCACGACCTCGAGACGATGACAAGGTTTTGGGCGGTGGCCCTCAGCTGCAGCCGACAGGAGCCGCCGGAGGGATTTTCCAGCTGGGCCGCATTTGCCACGGTCCAAGGCATCCCCGAGGAGCATTGGCGCGGCGCTGTCATTGACCCTACCGGCAAGGGCCCTCGACTGTTCTTCCAACCGGTTCCCGAGGGGAAGACGGCGAAGAACCGAGTGCACCTGGACATCAATGTAAGCGAGGGTGCCGATTCCAACGCTGATGGTCGCCAGCTGGCCCTCGAGCACGCTGGACGCTGCGTTGAAGCCGGAGCCACGCTCGCCGGGGTGTTCGACGCCGAAGGCGGCTGGCACATGGCGATGCTGGACCCTGAGGGGAACGAGTTCTGCATCCAGTGACCGCCGCGTGGGGGGGTAACAATGACGCGGGAAGTGTTCAACGACTCGCGAAAGTCCTGTCGACACCGGAATCCGGGCGCGGCGGGATTTTGCCGCCACGCAGGACAGAAAGCGTGTCGCGGGAGTGGGTGCGCGCGGCAGGCGTGTCTCCAGGCGTGCTGTTCCGTTGTCTGTCCGGGCGTTCAGTCGCCGTGGACCGCGCTCTGCTTCTCTTCCGAGCGGTCCAGATAGGCCAGCAGCAGGTCACCGGCACGGTCCAGGTCGCCGGACTCGAGTGTCCGGCAGATCTCCTCGTTGTCGTCGAGGTAGCTGCCGTAGAAATGCGCATCGACGGTGGCCTTGTGGAAGAACAGCCGCATCTCGGCCAGTACCTGGGCCATCATTGTGTTCAGCCGGCGGCTCTCGGCCAGCGCCACGATGGCGCCATGGAAATGCTGGTTGGCGCTGCCCAGGGCTTCCTCGTCGTCCGCCGCCGCAGCGGCCCGGCCTTCCTCCACTGCGGCGCGCACGGCCGCGACCCGTTCGGGGCTTCCGCCGCCCCGGATGGCGCTCACTTCAATGAACCGGCGCACCGTATAAACGTCATGGATGTCGCCGGGACCGAGGCTTGCGACGAACACTCCCCGGTTGGGCTGACGGACCACCAGCCGCTCGGCGGCGAGCTCGGCGAACGCCTCGCGCACGGTATTGCGCGAGACGCCCAGCTCCTCGGAGATGGTGGATTCTGTCAGCCGCGCGCCCGGCAGCAGCAGACCTTCCGCCAGCTGCAGCCGCAGTTCCGCCGCCACCCGGTCCGCGACCGAGGGGATGGCAACCCGCAACCGGGCCGCCGCACCGAGGGACGCGCCGGAGCCTGCCAGGCTTGAGCCGGTCGAGCCGGAAATTCCATGTAATCCTGCTTGCGAGCTGGTCATACCTGAAAATTTACACGATCGTCACATCGTGGAATCGATGAATTGTTGAACAATCCGTAGATTTGAGGCATCCTAGATGAGGGGCATCAATGAGACGAGGATCACAAATGGCAACCATCGATCTGAACAGCGACGTAGGAGAGTCCTACGGACGCTGGACCCTGGGAGACGACAGCGCGATGTTCCGCTCCGTTTCCAGCGCCAACGTTGCCTGCGGATTCCACGCCGGCGACCCCAGCGTGATCCGTAAGACCTGCCGCGAGGCCGTGGCCGCCGGCGTCGTGATCGGCGCCCATGTCGGCTACCGCGACCTCGCCGGCTTTGGCCGCCGCTTCCTGGACATCGACCCGATCGAACTCGCGGACGACGTCGTGTACCAGATCGGCGCGCTGCAGGCCCTGGCCGCTGCGGAAGGCGGCAAGGTCACCTATGTGAAACCGCACGGCGGCCTCTACAACGCGATCGTGGCGCACACGGCGCAGGCGAGGGCCGTCGTCGACGCCGTAAAGTCCGTCGATCCGAACCTGCCCATCCTGGGCCTGCCGGGCTCGGAGGTGCTCCGCCTGGCCGAAGCCGCCGGGCTCCGCGCCGTGGCCGAAGCGTTCGCCGACCGGGCCTACAACCCGGACGGCACCCTCGTGTCCCGCACGCTGCCCGGCGCCGTCTTGCATGACCACGCTGCGGTCACTGAGCATGTCCTCCGGATGGCCTCGGATTCCGCCATCCGCGCGATCGACGGGTCTATCCTGAAGATCCGCGCAGAAAGCATCTGCGTGCACGGCGACTCCCCGGGAGCCGTCAACATGGCCGCCGCAGTCCGCGCGGCCCTCACCGCCGCCGGCATCAGCACGGCCGCGTTCGTCTGACCCCTTCGTCAGACCCTTTTCGGCCTGCCCATCCCGCAGGCCGTTCGTAAAAAGCACAGCATTCCCGGCGCCGCGTCATCCACCCGGCGCAGCTATCCCACCCGCAACAGCACAGGCAGCACCCGCACCCTGGAGGAAAACCATGACCGCACCGCACCAGGCCACCCCGGCCGCCAGCAAGAGGAAGCTGCCGCCGGGCGCCCTCAAGGCCTACGTCGCGAGCCTCACCGGCACGTCGCTTGAGTACTACGACTTCGCGATCTACTCCGTGGCCTCGGCCCTGGTGTTCCCGAAGATCTTCTTCCCGGGCAACGACGAATTCGTCGGCCTGCTGCTCTCCTTCTCCGCCTTTGCGGTGGGCTACCTGGCCCGCCCCATCGGCGGCGTGATCTTCGGACGGCTCGGCGACAAAATCGGCCGCAAGCACGTCCTCGTCGTCACCCTGATGCTGATCGGCGTCGCCACCGTATTGATCGGTGCGCTGCCGGACTACTCGGTGATCGGCGTCGCGGCCCCCATCATCCTGGTGCTGCTGCGCCTGGCCCAGGGCATCGGCGTCGGCGGCGAATGGGGCGGGGCCGTCCTGCTCTCCAGCGAATTCGGGGACGCCCACAAGCGCGGCTTCTGGTCCTCCGCCGCCCAGATCGGCCCGCCGGCCGGCAACCTGATGGCCAACGGCGTCCTCGCGCTGCTCGCTGCGACCCTCAGCAACGAAGCCTTCCTCTCCTGGGGCTGGCGCGTCGCCTTCCTCGCGTCCGCCCTGCTGGTGGTCTTCGGCCTGCTGATCCGGCTCAAGCTCGAGGAAACACCCGTGTTCAAGGCCATCCAGGCCCACGGCGAGCAGCCCAAGGCCCCGATCAAGGAGGTCTTCACCAAGGAACCGCGCGCCCTGGTCGCCGCCGCCCTGTCCCGCGTCTGCCCCGACGTGCTCTACGCCCTCTTCACCGTCTTTGTGGCCGTTTACGCCACCAAGGCGCTGGGCATGACCACCGGCAACGTCCTCTCTGCCATCCTGATCGGCTCCGCGGTCCAGCTGTTCCTGATCCCCGCCGCCGGCGCCCTCACGGACCGCTTCAACCGCCGCCTCGTTTATGGCATCGCCGCCCTCGGCACCGCACTCTATATCCCGGTGTTCTTCTGGATGATCCAGGGCAAGTCCGTCGCCATGCTGACCGTCGGCGTCGTGATCGGTCTGGCCTTCCACGCCTTTATGTACGGCCCGCAGGCCGCCTACATCACCGAGCAGTTCCCGGCCCGGCTGCGCTACGCCGGCAGCTCGCTGGCCTACACCCTGGCCGGTGTGGTCGGCGGCGCCGTCGCACCGCTGATCTTCACCGCCCTCTACGGCGCCACCGGCAACTGGTACCTGATCGCCGGCTACCTCGCCCTCGCCTCGGTCGTGACCATCGTCGGGCTGGCCCTGGGCCGGAACCCGCAGACCAAGGAAGAGGAGCGCCTCCTGCAGGAAGCCCACGCCTAAGCCGCGCGGATCCACCCGAAGCACCCACGACGATGAAGGCAGCTGATGATTGAGACAGCGGGGGAAACCCTGGCAGGACAGAAGGTCCGCTCCGTGCGGGCGGTGGGAACCCGCGCGGTCCTCGCCGAGCTCTCCGCCACCCAGGACGTGCTGGCACTGCAGGCACTGCTCCTCGAAAACCCGCTGCCGGGCCAGCAGGACGTGCTCGCCGCAGCCGAGACCGTGCTGGTCACGGCCGACTCGCCGGCGGCGGCACGGCGGATCGCCGCGCAGCTGCTCCAGCTCGACCTCACCGCGCCCGTCCAGCGGGACGGCGAGCTGGTCGTCATCGACGCCGTGTACGACGGCGCGGACCTCACCGAGGTGGGGGAGCTGACCGGCCTCGGGACCGAGGGCGTAATCGCCGCCCACACCGGGCAGATCTGGACCGTGGCCTTCGCCGGCTTCGCCCCCGGCTTCGGCTACATGGTGGGGCAGAACCAGGACCTCGCAGTGCCGCGGCGCAGCTCGCCGCGCACCGCCGTCCCCGCCGGTTCGGTGGCGCTGGCCGGGAACCACTCGGCCGTCTACCCGCGCCGCTCGCCCGGCGGCTGGCAGCTGATCGGCCGCACCGGCGCCCGGATGTGGGACCTGGACCGGGAGCAGCCAGCGCTGGCAGCCCCCGGCCACCGGGTGCAGTTCCGCGCGGTCCGCGAGGTCGTGGCGCTTGCGCCGGAACAGCCGGCCCAGCAGCCCGCTGTGACGTCGGGACTGCGGGTCGTTTCGCCGGGTCTGCAGAGCCTGGTCCAGGACCTGGGCCGGCACGGCCACTCCGGCCTGGGCGTGTCCGCCGCCGGAGCGCTGGACCGGGCCTCGCTGCGCCGGGCCAACCGCCTCGTCGGGAACGCGCCGTCGGCCGCCGCGGTGGAGACCGTCGCCGGCGGGCTTTCGGTGCAGGCTGTCGGGGACCAGGTCCTCGCCGTCGCCGGGGCGCCCGCGGAGCTGACTATCGTCTCGCCGTCCAACACCGAGGACGACGGCGGCGGCCCGGCCCGGCGGACTGTCCCGATTTCAACCCCCTTCGCGCTGCTCGACGGCGAAACCCTGACCCTCGGTTCCCCGCAGACCGGGTTCCGCAGCTACCTCGCCGTCCGCGGCGGCGTGGACACCGCCCCGGTGCTCGGCAGCCGCTCCACCGACACCATGTCCGGGATCGGCCCCGCCCCGCTGGCCGTCGGCCACCTCCTCGCCGCCGGCGGGGAGGCCGAATCCGGCGTCGTCGGGCACCCCGAACTGCAGCCGGACTTCCCGGGCGCCGGCGTCACGGTGCTCGACGTCGTCCCCGGCCCGCGCGCCGACTGGTTCGACGCCGCGGCGCTGGCCTCCTTCGCCGGCCAGGACTGGGACGTGGCCCCGCAGTCCAACCGGGTCGGCATGCGCCTGCAGGGAACTGCGCTGCAGCGCACCCGCCAGGGCGAACTCGCCAGCGAGGGCACCGTTGCCGGCGCCCTGCAGGTCCCGCCGGAAGGGCTCCCCGTGCTCTTCCTGGCCGACCACCCGATCACCGGCGGCTACCCGGTAATCGCCGTGGTGGTCGACTCCCAGCTGGACCGGGCCGCCCAGATCCCGATCGGCGGCAGAATCCGCTTCCGCTGGGTCCCGGCCGATATCGACGCAACCATCCCCACGGGAGCAGCGACCCCCGAATCCGCGAGCACCCCCGAACACGCCACCCCCGAAGAAGAAGCGAGCAACTGATGCGCAAGGTCCTGATCGCCAACCGCGGTGAAATCGCCGTCCGGATCGCCCGGGCCTGCGACGACGCACAGCTGGCCTCGGTCGCCGTGTACGCCGACATCGACGCCGACGCCCTGCACGTCTCCGCCGCGGACGAGGCCTACGCCCTGGGTGGCAACTCGCCCGCCGACACCTACCTGAACATCCCGAAGCTCCTCGCCGCCGCCGCGGAATCCGGCGCGGACGCCCTCCACCCGGGCTACGGCTTCCTCTCCGAGAACGCCGAGTTCGCCCAGGCCGTCCTTGACGCCGGCCTGACCTGGATCGGGCCCACGCCGGACGCCATCCGGCTGCTCGGCAACAAGATCACCGCCCGTGAAACCGCCGTCCTGGCCGGCGCCCCGCTCGTCGCCGGCAGCGACGGCCCGGTGGAGTCCGCGGCCGAGGCGCGCGCCTTCGCCGAACAGCACGGGCTGCCGATCGCCATCAAGGCCGCCTTCGGCGGCGGCGGCCGCGGCATGAAGGTGGTCCGCGCCCTGGATGAGGTTGAGGAAGCCTTCGACTCCGCTGTCCGCGAGGCCGTCGCCGCATTCGGCCGCGGTGACTGCTTCGTGGAGCGCTACCTCGACCGGCCGCGGCACGTCGAGGCGCAGGTCCTCGCGGACCAGCACGGCAACGTCGTCGTCGTCGGAACCCGCGACTGCTCGCTGCAGCGCCGGCACCAGAAACTCGTGGAGGAAGCGCCCGCACCGTTCCTCAGCGCCGAGCAGACCCGCCAGATCTACGACGCCGCCAAGGCCGTCTGCCGCGCAGCCGGCTACTCCGGCGCCGGCACGGTGGAATTCCTGGTCGCCGCGGACGGCACCGTGGCGTTCCTCGAGGTGAACACCCGGCTGCAGGTGGAGCACCCCATCACCGAGGAAACCACCGGAATCGACCTGGTCCAGGAGCAGTTCCGCATCGCCGCGGGCGAGCCGTTGCGCCTCACGGAAGACCCCGCGCCACGCGGGCACGCTTTCGAATTCCGGCTCAACGCCGAGGATGTGGGACGCGGCTTCCTGCCCTCGCCCGGCACCGTCGACGAATTCCGCGGCGCGACCGGCCCGGGCGTCCGGCTCGACACCGGAGTCCGGTCCGGCTCCTTCGTCCCGCCGCAGTTCGACTCGCTGCTGGCCAAACTGATCGTCACTGGCGCGGACCGGCAGCAGGCGCTGCGCCGCGCCCGCCGCGCCCTCGCCGAGATCAGCATCACCGGCGTCGCCACGGTGCTTCCGTTCCACCGGGCCGTGGTGGAGTCCCCGGACTTCACCTCCGAAACCGGCCTCGGCATCCACACCCGCTGGATCGAAACGGACTTCGCGGACAGTATCTCCATCTCCGCCGATCCTGCCTACAGCACAACCATGCCCGACGGCGAACGCCGCACCATCACGGTCGAGGTGGACGGCCGCCGGATGGCCGTCGGGCTGCCGGCGGACCTGCTGGACGGCTGGGCGCGTTCGGGCGGGGTCCTCCCCGCGGGGGTGTCCGTAGAGGGGGCGTCCGACGGCGGAGCTGCCGCCGCTGACCCGGGGGAGCTGCGCGCCGACATGGCCGGGACCGTGGTGAAGTGGCTCGTCGAACCGGGCGCCGAAGTCTCGGCCGGGGACGCCGTCGTCGTGCTGGAGGCGATGAAGATGGAAACCCAGGTGTCCGCGCACCGCGGCGGGACCGTGACGGGCCTGCGCGCGGAGGCCGGCGCCGTCGTTATTGCGGGAGCGGTGCTGGGCCTGATCGGGTAGTCACCGAGGGCTCCCACTGCTGCGGCCGCCGCCCGCGCGGGTCCCGGGAAACGACGTGCGCCCCCTCGGCTGGAGGGGGCGCACTCGGATGCTGCCGGTTTCGGGTCAGACGGCCGTATAGCCACCGTCGATCGGAATGGTCGCGCCGGTGATGAACTTCGCCTTGTCGCTCGCGAGGAAGGTAATGAGGTCGGCGACTTCCTGCGCCTCGCCGACGCGACCGGCCGGGTGCAGCTTTGCATACTGCTCGAGGGTCGGCTCGTCGATGAGCGGCGTGCGGATGACGCCCGGGGCCACCGCGTTCACACGGATGCCCTCCTTCGCGTACATCGTCCCAGCGGAGCGGGTCATGTTCACGACGCCGCCCTTCGAGGCCGAGTAAGCGATGTTGTTCGAGACGGCCACGAGGCCGAACATCGACGCGAGGTTGACAACGACGCCACCGCCGCCCTGTTTGAGGAGCTGCTCGATGACGTACTTGTTGGTGTAGAACACGCCCGAGTAGTCGATGCCGTTGGTGCGCTCCCAGTTCTCGACGGTCGAGGTGACGACGTCGCCCTCGCCGCCGACACCCGCCGAGGCGACGGCAATGTCAAGGCTGCCGAATTCCTCGACCGTCTTTGCGACGGCGGCTTCAACGCTCTCGGCCTTTGAGACGTCGCCCTGGACAAACTTCGCGCCGATCTCGTCGGCGACTTCCTGCGACTTGGGGTTTAAGTCGAAGATCATGACCTTCGCACCTTCGGCGATGAAGGTCTTTGCGGTGGCGAGACCGAGCCCCGATCCGCCGCCGGTGATGAATGCGACCTTGTTCTCGAGCTGCATGAGTCAGTCCAATCTGTGAGCAATTTGCGGGCACGGTCCTGTCGGTGTTCCGCAATACGCGTTTATATGTGTATGCATCTAGTTTGGCACTAATGCTTGAAAAGTCAACTAAAAGTGTGGCGCCTCACGTCTTGTCAGTCAGCCCGGGCGAGCCGCTTCCCGGTCGTGATCTACTTCGTCTGCTTCGTGGTCGCATCCTTGGCGCTCTTGCTCACCCCCGGCGCGCTGCGCAACTTGAGCCATCAAGCAGCGGGGGACCGGGGCCACGTCGGGTCCGTAGGGGGTTCGGGAGGAAAATATAGTAGGAAGTCCTAGTAATTATTGGCCAGTCGTACTACATTGGGTCAAAATCTACGCTTCGGAGGACTGGGTATGTTTGAACTCAACGAGGACCAGCAGTCGCTGGTTGCGATGGTGCGGGACTTCGCCAACGGGGCTCTGGCGCCGAACGCCGCGAAATGGGACGAGACCAAACACTTCCCGGTGGACGTGCTGCGCGAAGCCGGCGCCCTGGGTATGGGCGGCATCTACGTCCAGGAGCAGTTCGGCGGCTCCGGGCTCACGCGCAGCGATGCGGTGCTGATCTTCGAGGAACTGGCCAAGGCCGATCCGACGATTGCCGCCTACATCTCCATCCACAACATGGTGGTCTGGATGATCGACTCGTTCGGCAACGATGAACAGCGCGCCCAGTGGGTCCCGCAGTTGGCCTCGATGGAAGCGCTGGGCAGCTACTGCCTTACCGAACCGGGCGCCGGCTCCGACGCTGCCGCGCTGAGCACCAAGGCAGTGCGCGACGGCGAAGACTACGTGCTCAACGGCGTCAAACAGTTCATCTCCGGTGCGGGATCATCCAGTTTCTACATCGTGATGGCCCGCACCGCCGACACCGGAAACCGCGGCATCACGGCCATCGTCGTCCCGGCGGAAACTCCGGGCCTATCGTTCGGTCCGAACGAGAAAAAGATGGGATGGAACGCCCAGCCGACCCGCCAGGTCATTTTCGACAATGTCCGGGTTCCCGTTGCCAACCGCCTCGGCGAGGAAGGCAGCGGATTTGGGATCGCGATGAAGGGGCTCAACGGAGGCCGCATCAACATGGGCGCCTGCTCCCTGGGCGGCGGTCAGACTGCCCTGGACAAGTCGGTGGCCTACCTCAAGGAACGCGAAGCGTTCGGCGGTCCGCTGATCAACCAGCAAGCACTGCTGTTCCAGCTGGCCGACATGGAAACCGAGCTAGTGACCGCCCGGACGCTTCTCTGGCGGGCAGCGGACGCGCTGGACCGCGGCGCGCCCGACGCCGTCAAGCTCTGCGCCATGGCTAAGCGGGTCGCCACGGATGCCGGGTTCAACGTCGCCAACAACGCGATCCAGCTCCACGGCGGCTACGGCTACCTCTCCGAGTACGGGCTGGAGAAGATCGCCCGGGACCTGCGGGTCCACCAGATCCTCGAAGGCAGCAACGAGATCATGCGCCTGATCATCGGCCGCATCGTGGCCGGCACCTAGCCATGGCCCTTAGCCTTGCTTCAGCGGGTGAGCCGACTCTTGCGTAGCGGCCCAGCTGGCCAGCAGCCGCACGGCGTCCTCGGTGGATGAACCGGGCTCAGCGGTGTAAACGAGCAGCGACAGCCCGGCGTCGGCCGATAGATCAAGGGCCTCATACATCAGGTGGAGGTCCCCGACCACGGGGTGCCGGAGGTGCTTGAGGCCGGAGTAGTGCAGGCGCACGTTGTGAGCCGCCCACCGGGTCCGGAACTCCTCGCTGCGGGTGGACAGTTCACCCACCAGGTCGGTCAGGCCCCGGTCGTAGGGGTCCCGGCCGGCCTCGGTGCGCAGGATCGCCACCGTGTCATTCGCGGCGCGCTCCCAGTCCGGATAAAACCCGAAGGAACGGTCGTCCAGGAAGATGAACCGGGCGTGGTTGGCGGGCCGGACCGGGCTGACGTACATCTCCGAGTACAGGGCGAAGCCGAGCCGGTTGGCGGCAAGGATGTCCATCCGGCCATTGCGCACAAACGCCGGGGCATTGGTGATCGCGTCAAGCATCAGTTGGACGCCCGCACGGACCGGCTGGGCCGTGGGCCGCCGGCGCTGCGGCTTGCGGCTGGTACTGGCGGCCCGGGCCAGATCGAACAGGTGCGCCTGCTCCGCCTCATCGAGCTGCAGTGCCCTCGCCAGGGCTTCCAGCACACCCTCGGACACGCCGGAGAGGTTTCCGCGTTCCAGCCGGGTGTAATACTCGACACTGACGCCCGCCAGCATCGCCACCTCCCCACGGCGCAGCCCGGGGACGCGGCGGTTCCCGCCGTAGACCGGCAGGCCCGCCTGTTCGGGGGTGATTTTCGCCCGCCGGGTGGCAAGGAAGTCCCGGGTCTCGCTCTGGTTGTCCATACCTCCAACGGTAGAGGGTGCGGGCTGGGGAGGGAGTCCCTGCCAGTACCCCTTTCAGCAGGGCCTCCCTCACGGGAACCTGAATGGTGTTTGATGGATAGTGCCCCCGATGACGTCCGGGCCGAAAGGCCGCACCTGACCGGTGCTACGCCGGGGCACCCCCCAAAAACCATCCACAAGCAGGAGATCCATGCTTACCGTTAATGCTTACGCCGCCACCTCCGCGACGGAACCACTGGTTCCCACCACGATCGAGCGACGGGACGTTGGCCCGAACGACGTCCTGATCGACATCAAGTTCGCCGGCATCTGCCACTCGGACATCCACACCGCCCGCGGCGACTGGGGACCGGCCAGCTACCCGCTGGTCCCGGGCCACGAAATCGCCGGCATCGTCGCCGAGGTCGGCTCGGCCGTCACCAAGCACTCCGTCGGCGACCGGGTCGGCGTCGGCTGCATGGTCAACTCGTGCCGCGAATGCGTGAACTGCCTGAAAGGCGAAGAGCAGTTCTGCGTCAAGGGCAACATCGGGACCTACGGTGTTGTCGACCGCGACGGGACCGTCACCCAAGGCGGATACTCCACGCATGTTGTGGTCACCGAGGACTTCGTAGTGCGGATTCCGGAGGCCCTGGAGCTCGACGTCGCGGCGCCGCTGCTCTGCGCCGGCATCACCACCTACTCCCCGCTGAACCACTGGGGCGCCGGCCCCGGCAAGAAGGTCGCCATCGTCGGCCTCGGCGGCCTCGGCCACGTCGCCGTCAAGATCGCGCACGCGATGGGCGCCGAGGTCACCGTGCTCTCGCAGTCGCTGAAGAAGCAGGAGGACGGCCTGCGCCTCGGCGCGGACCACTACTTCGCCACCAACGAGCCCTCCACGTTCGAACAGCTCGCCGGCTCCTTCGACCTGATCCTGAACACTGTCAGCGCGAAGATCGACCTGAACGCCTACCTGTCGCTGCTGGCCGTCGACGGCGCCATGGTCAACGTCGGCGCCCCGGCCGAGCCGCTCTCGCTCAACGTCTTCTCGCTGATTGGCGGACGCCGTTCCTTCGCCGGCTCGCTGATCGGCGGCATCCGGGAGACCCAGGAAATGCTGGACTTCTGCGCCAAGCACGAACTTGGCGCCGAAATCGAGGTCATCCCGGCCGGGAAGATCAACGACGCCTACGAGCGCGTGCTGGCCTCCGACGTGCGGTACCGCTTCGTGATTGACACCGCCACGCTGGGGTAGTCCAGACGCGGCGACAAGCATTCAGGGGAGGGGCCCGGCCGGTTTGAACCGGCCGGGCCCTTCCATATTCCGTTGCCCCGGCCTGGCGCCGCGGGCCGCCGGAACGGGCGCTTCGGTGTCGATATGCCCTAGGGTCACCCCCGCCGCCGGTCCGTTCAGGTCATTTCGTGAAGGGAACCTTCGTCCAGTCGAGCACTTCCCCAGTGGCCTCGCTGTTCGCTGCCACGGTGAACTTCACATAGTTGGTGGCATTGGCGGAGCCGTCAACGGTGATGCGTTGTAGGTCATCGGCGGCAGTGTCCTGGCCGTAGACCTGAAGCCAGGGTGAAGCGCCTCCCAAGGGCTTGTCCTCGGCGTAGACGTGGCTGTCGCCGTTGACCAGGTACACCGGGGCGTCGAAATTGTTGGTTTCCTGGACCAGGGTGTCGATGATTTCCCGGAAGCCGGACATGGCGGCCGGGTCCGCAGTGGCGGCGGCCAGCAGCGAGGGGTCGAACATGTCGGCCTGGGTCATGATTACCACGGCCCGGTCATTGCGCCGGGTTGCGTCGCTGAAGGTATTACGCAGCTGGTCGACGGCGGCGTCGATCCGGTGTTCGGCTTCAGCCTTCTGTTCCGGCGTGGTTTCGGTGCGGCCTAGCCCGGTCCAGGGCTGCAGCGAGTTGTTGCTGCCCTGGATATTTAGCACGGAGAAGGCCACCCGGTTGCGGGTGAAGCGGACGTTCTCGGGCAGGCCGAGAGCGTCTTGCGACTTGACCGGCATGGTCGCGCCGAGGGTCTTTCCGGAGGTCGGGAAGAAGACCTGTCGCAGTTTGTCCAGGCGTTCCAGGGGATTGTAGGCGCCGTTGTTTTCCCGGTGGCAGTCCACCCACTCGTTGTCGCCCGGACTGTAGACCAGGGGGTGCTCGAACGTGTCGAAAGCGGCACGGATCCCGGCGAAGTACTCATCAGTGCAGGCCGAGGAGCCGTTCTTGATGTCGCCGACGTGGGCCACGAAGTCGAGATCCCGATCGGCGTTGATGTCCCCGATCCGCGAGGGGAACAGTTCGGCTTCCCGCTGGCCGTAGGGGATGTCCCCGATCATGCCAAAGCTGAAGGATTCCTGCGCGGTCTCCTCGGGCGGGACAGGAGCTGCGTGGGCCGGCGCGAGTGTAGTGGCGGCCGTGAGCACGGCAAGGCCGGCGGCGGCAAAAATGCGAAATGTCATGGAGATCCTCCCGGGCTGAACAAAGTCAAGTGGTGAACGGTCCCTGTCAGTGTTGTGAGCACGGGTGAGCAGCAGGGGGCCGCCGAATGGCCCGCAGGTGAAACCCCGGGGGACCTCTGCAGTTCCATGCGGTGCTCGGAGAGACAGCGATGTGAAAACTTCGAAGGGCAGCGCGCAACGCTGGGGTAGTCCCGCGCGGCAAGGAGCCAGACCAGTGGGTCGGCCGGTCGACCGGCCGGCCCTTTCTGGTTCCGCTGGGCGGAAGGTTTTCTTGCCCGCGGCCGGTTCGGCGGGCACGCTGGCAGGATGACCAAACTGCAGCCCGACGCCAATTTTTCCGGCCTGGACATCTCCGCAGGGATCGAGGCGGAACCCGACGGCGTCATCGCCCTCGACCCGCAACTGGCGGCGATCTGGAATCTTGCGGCGCCGTATCTGAAGGTCCGCGACAACGACGCCCACACGCTCTACGCAGTCGGGCTGGCCCGGGCCCTGCTCGAGGCGCACCCGGCGGCGGACGCCGCCGTCGTCCTCCCCGCGATCATGCTGCACGACATCGGCTGGTCCCAGGTGCCGCCCGCGGAGGTCCTTCAGGCCATAGCGCCCGGCGGCGGAAGGCCGGATCTGGTGCTGCTGCACGAGAAGGAAGGCGCCAGGCTCGCCGCCGGGATCCTTGCCGAGGCCGGGTACGACGCCGGAAAGGTGCCTGCGATCCTGGACATCATCGATGGCCACGATTCCCGCCGCGAGGCGATCTCGATCGAGGACGCGATCGTCAAGGACGCGGACAAGACCTGGCGGCTCAGCCCGCACGGCATCGATACGGTGATGGACTGGTTCGGCCTGGACCGCGGCCAGGCACTCAGGCTGTGCAGCCAGCGAGTCCACGGGCATCTGTTTACGGCGGAGTCCCAGGCCGTGGCCCGGGCACTGTCCGCGCTGGAGTCCGTGACGCTGTGGCCGCAACGGCAGGCGCTGGCCGGCGGGGAGTAGCAATAGTCTGAAACTCAGTATCACTTGACGTGACACGCAGTTTCGCGATAAAACGGTCACATGGTTCCTGACAACGTCGTTGAAACTGCCACGCCCGCGGGGGCCGGCACAGCTGTCTCCCTCATCCCTGAGATGTCGCCCAGCGCGTACGGGGCGGCCCTTCTGGCCGCCGAACGCCAAACGCCGCAGGGCGTGCCCGGCGCGGACCCGAGACCTGTCCGCAGCGTTGGCGTCCTCGGCGCCGGGCTCATGGCCAGCCAGCTTGCTTTGCTCTTCGCCAAACAGCTTGGTGTCCCGGTCCTGATCACCGACCTGTCCCAGGAAAAGGTGGCCGGGGCACTTAGCTGGATCGCCGGACACCTGGACAAGCAGGTTCTGCGGAATCAGCTCACAGAGCCGGCCGCGCGGGAACTTGGCAGTCTGGTCCGCGGAACGGTGGATAAGCGCGAATACCGGAACTGCGACGTGGTCATTGAGGCCGTGTACGAGGAGCTGAGCGTCAAACGCGCCGTCTTCGCCGAGATAGAGCCCCTGCTCCGCGCTGATGCGCTGCTGCTGACCAACACTTCTTCGCTTTCCGTGGCAGCAATTGGTCAAGGCCTGGCCAATCCGGAACGCCTGGTGGGACTGCACTTCTTCAACCCGGTGGCTGTGCTGCCGCTGGTGGAAATCATCAGCACCGACGACAACGACGACGTCAGCGTCGCCACTGCCTGTTCGCTCGCCCGGCTGCTGGGCAAGACGGCCGTCCTGGTTACGGACACGCCGGGCTTTGTTGTGAACCGGATCCTGAGCCGGCTGTTCTGCGAACTTCTCCGGATCATTGACGACGGCGCCGATCTCCAACTGGCGGACCACGCCCTGGATCCGCTGGGCCTGCCCATGACGCCGCTGACCCTGCTGGGTTTCATCGGACCCGCCGTCCAGCTGCATATCTGCGAGACCATGCACGCCGCCTACCCGGACCGCTTTTACGTCAGCACCAGCCTCGCCGCCCTGGCAAAGGCGGGCCTGCGCGGCTATCTCGACAAGACGGGCACCCTGCTTCCCGAGGCGGCCGCCCTGTTGGCGGATGCCGACGTCGGCGCGGCGGCGCCCGATGCCGAGTCCATCAGGGCACGGATCCTGGACGCCCTGGCGGAGGAGGTGGGCCTGATGCTCGCCGAAAATGTGGTGGCCGGACCGGCGGAAGTGGATTTGTGCATGCTGCTCGGTGCCAACTTCCCGGCGCACCAGGGCGGCCTCACGCCGATGCTTGACCTCAGCGGCGCCTCCCGGCACGTGTGGGGACAGGAATTCCACCCCGGCACCGGATTCGCCCGATAGCCACAGACGCGGACCGTCCAAATGCCGCCTGCCGGCCCTCCTTCCCGCCCCCCTTTCCCTATCCCTCCGCTAAGGATGCAAGCCATGCCCGACTATGACGTCGCCGAACCCCTCGACACCGACTACTACTCCGTCTTCGCGAATATCCCCGCCGCCGACCGTGCAGTCTGGGACCGCGCCAGGGCCTTCACCGCGGAGGCCCTGCCGCAGATGAACGACTACTGGGAGCGCGCCGAGTTCCCTGCCCACCTGGCCAAGCGGATGGGCAGCCTGAACCTGCTGGCCGACGGCATTGACGTCGAAGGCCTGGACCTGATGTCGCCACTGGGCGCCGGACTGGTCAACATGGAAGTCTCCCGCGGGGACGGCTCGCTGGGTACCGTGATCGCGGTCCAGGGCGGGCTGGCAATGCGCTCGATCGCTCTGTTCGGTTCGGACGCGCAGCGCGCCACCTGGCTTGGCCCGCTGGGCCGGGGCGAAAAGCTCGGCGCCTTCGCCCTGACGGAACCCGACCACGGCTCGGATTCCGTGGCACTGGAAACCACCGCCACCCTCGACGGCGGGGAGTACGTCCTCAACGGCGAGAAGAAGTGGATCGGCAACGGCTCGGTGGGGGATGTCACCGTGGTCTGGGCCCGCGATGACGCCGGCGACGTCCGCGGCTTCCTGGTGGAGCAGGACCGCGAGGGGTACGAGGCCGAAACCATGACCGGGAAGGCGTCGCTCCGCGCCATCCACCAGGCCCGGATCAGGCTGAACAATGTCCGCATCCCGGAGGCCAATCTGCTCCCCGGCGTGCGTACGTTCAAGGACACCTCCAAGGTCCTGGTTGCCACCCGGCTGGGCGTCGCGTGGTCGGCCCTGGGCCACGCCACCGCTGTCTACGAAGCCGCGCTGAACTATGCCACGCAGCGGACCCAGTTCGGCAAGCCGCTGGCAAAGTTCCAGCTGGTCCAGGAACGGCTGACCTACATGCTCTCGGAGCTGACCAGCATGCAGCTGCATTGTTTCCACCTGGCGGGCCTTGATGCTGCCGGCCTGATGCGCCCCACCCAGGCCGCGATGGCCAAGTACCACAACACCCGCAAGGCCCGCGAGCTGGCCTCCATTGCCCGTGACATGCTGGGCGGCAACGGCATCCTTCTGGAAAACCACGTGGTCCGGCACCTGCTGGACATCGAATCCATCCATACCTATGAAGGCACGCAAAGCATTCAGACCCTATTGATCGGCCGCGATGTCACCGGACATAGCGCCTTCGCCTAAAGGACCCGCGATGACTGCAACCGAGCTTCCCAACGAAACTCCGCTGAGCCCCCTGCGGTTCCTCCAGCGCTCCGCCGAGGTCTTCGGACAGAGGACGGCGATCATCCACGGCGACCGCTCCTACACTTATGCTGAATTCGCCGCCGAAGCCCAACAGCTGGCCAAGGCGATCAGGAGCAAGATCCAGCCGGGGGACCGGGTAGCCTTCCTGTGTCCCAATGTGCCTGAACTGCTGATTGCCCACTACGCCGTTCCGCTCGCCGGGGGCGTCCTCGTGGCACTGAACACGCGGATGACCGCCCGGGAACTCCAGTACATCCTGGAGCATTCCGAAGCCAGGCTGCTGTTTGCCGATTCGGAACTGCTCGGCACCGTGGCGGGACTGGATCTTGGCCCGACCCAGCTGGCCGGCGTAATCGAAGTGCCCGACAGCACCATCCCCTATCCGGAGGTTCCGGCGGGGATCGGCGCCACCCTCTATGCGGATTTCCTCGCTGCGTCGGCTGGCCGGGAGACAGATCTCGCGTGGGGAGTCCAGGACGAACGCACTCCCATCACGCTGAACTACACCTCAGGGACAACGGGCAGGCCCAAGGGCGTGCTGTATTCACATCGCGGGGCTTACCTGAACTCCCTCGGGGAAACCATCCACAACCAGTTCACCGGCGACACCCGCTACCTGTGGACGCTTCCGATGTTCCACTGCAACGGCTGGTGCACGACGTGGGCCGTGACCGCCGTGGCGGGTGTCCACATCTGCCTGCGTGCCGTGCGCGAGGATGCAGTCTGGGACGCCATCGACACACTCGGCGTCACCAACCTCTGCGGCGCCCCCACGGTGTGCAGCATCATTGCCGAAGCGCCCCAGGCGCACCAGCTGACCGCGCTGCGGATCACGACGGCGGGCGCCCCGCCGTCGCCCGCCATCATCACTTCCCTGGACTCACTCGGGATCAGCGTGGTCCACGTCTACGGGTTGACCGAGGTGTACGGCCCCTACACCATCTGCGAGTACCAGTCCGAGTGGGATGAGCTGTCCCCGCAGGAGCGGGCCGTGAAGATCTCACGGCAAGGAGTGGGGATGCTGCAGGCCGAGACGGCGCGCATCGTGGACCTGGACATGCTCGACGTCCCGGCGGACGGCACCACACTGGGCGAAATCGTGCTGCGGGGCAACAACGTAATGCTCGGATATTTCAAGGATCCCGAGGCCACGGCCGAAGCCTTCGCCGGCGGCTGGTTCCACACCGGAGACCTCGGCGTGATGCATCCGGACGGCTACATCCAGCTCAAGGACCGGGCCAAGGACATCATCATCTCCGGCGGAGAGAACATCTCCACCATTGAGGTGGAGCAAGCCATCAGCAGCCACCCTGCAGTATTAAACGTCGCCGTGATCGGCGTCCCGCACGAGAAATGGGGCGAACGCCCGGTTGCCTTTGTCATCCGCAGCAACTCCACCCCGGTCACAGCCGAGGAAATCCGCTCGCACGTCCAGGGCCTGCTCTCCGGATTCAAGGTGCCGGACCGAGTCATCTTCCCCGACGAACTCCCGCACAACTCCACCGGAAAAGTCCTGAAGTCCCAGCTCCGCGCCCTGGGCATCAGCGCCACGGCCCCCAGCCAGAAAGCCGCCAAATGAGCCAGCAGGACATCGTCATTGTGGGCGCGGCCCGCACGCCGCAGGGAAAACTGATGGGCCAACTCGCCGCCCTGAGCGCCGTGCAGCTTGGCGCTTCCGCCATCGCAGCGGCCCTGGAACGCTCCGGAATCGAACCGGCCGCCGTCGACGCCGTCATCCTGGGCCAGGTACTGACCGCCGGCGCGGGCCAGAACCCTGCACGCCAAAGCTCCGTGGCGGCAGGAATACCTCTCAAAACCCCCGCCGTCACGGTGAACAAGGTGTGCCTCTCCGGGTTGACGGCCATCATCGAAGGCGTCAGGCTGCTGCGGCTGGGCGAGGCGGACGTCGTCGTGGCCGGCGGCCAGGAATCCATGAGCCAGGCGCCGCACCTGCTGGCCCGCTCGCGCGCCGGTTACCTCTACGGCAATGTCACGGCCTTGGACTCAGCCAGCCACGATGGACTGACCGATGCCTTCGACGACGAGATCATGGGAATTGCCACAGACCGCGCCAACGGGGAACTTCAGGTTTCCCGCGCAGCGCAGGACCGGATCGCGGCACTGTCGCACCAGCGTGCGGCCGCGGCCCAGGCCGAAGGGCTGTTCGACGCCGAGATAGCCCCCGTTTCGGTGCCGCAGAAGCGCAGCTCACCCACGCTGGTCAGCACCGACGAGGGGGTCCGCCCCCAGACCACGCTGGAGGTGCTGGCCGGGCTGAAGCCCGCCTTCACAGCCACCGGCACCGTCACGGCCGGAAATGCCTCGCCGCTAAGCGACGGCGGTGCCGCCGTCGTGCTGGTGAGCCGCGCGTACGCCGAGACCAACGGACTCGAGGTGCTCGCCGTCGTCGGCCCCGCCGGGCAGATTGCCGGGCCCGACACGACGCTGCCCGACAAACCGGCGCAGGCCATCACCGCGGCACTGGCCCGCGCGGGCTGGACGCCCGCTGACCTCGACTTCGTGGAGATCAACGAGGCCTTCGCATCGGTGGTTGCACACTCCGCGGCCGACCTGGGTGTCGGTTTGGACAAGGTGAACGTCAACGGAGGCGCCATCGCCATCGGACATCCGATCGGCGCCTCCGGGGCGCGGCTCGTCGTCTCCGCCGTCCATGAGCTGGTCCGCCGCGGCAGCGGCAAAGCCGCCGTCGCACTCTGCGGCGGCGGGGGACAGGGCGATGCGCTGCTACTGTACCGGGATGGCATCAGTGGGTAATTTCCGTTCCGAGGTGGCCGAGGCCGCCCTGGACCTGTTCACCGGCAACGGCTACGACCCCACCAGCGTCGAGGAAATTGCCCAGGCCGCCGGGATCTCCCGGAGCACCTTCTTCCGCCAGTTCCGCGCCAAGGAAGACGTGATCTTTGCGGACCACGAGGCCTTGCTAGATGAGCTGGGCAGCTATCTGGCCCGGAGGCATCCCGATCCGTGGGAAGCGGTATGCCAGGCCGCGGCACTTGTCTTTGGAAGGTTTTCTGAACGCCGGGAAATAGCCCAGAAACGCTACCAAGTGGTGCAGGCGGTGCCCGCGCTCCGGGACCGGGAAACGATCATGGTGTCCCGCTACGAGCGCCTTTTTTCGGACTACCTCCGGCAGTCCCTCCCAAGCCTGGCGACACTTGACGCGATCCGGTTCGCCGCAGCTGTCACCGCCACGCACAACTACGTGCTGCGCGAAATGATGCTGGATTCCCCCCGCGGTTCCCTCCAGGACCTGAAAAACGAACTGCGGACAGTCCGCCGCATCTTCGGCGTACTGTCCCCGGCTGACACATCCGCCGCCCCCGCCAGCGATGACCTCGTCGTGGCCGTTTTCCCCCGATCCACCCCCACCGCCGAAGTGGCGCGCCGCATCCAGGACACGCTCGACGGGCGCTCCGCCTAGCTGGGACGTTTTGCCGGCCAGGCCACCTGGCGCCGTCAAACCCGGCGCCGCCCGGGCCGCTGCTAGCATGACCGTCATGGGAAACACCGAGCCGCATATTGCCGACAGCCACGACCTGATCCGCGTGCAGGGCGCCCGCGAGAACAACCTCAAGGACGTCAGCATCGAGATCCCGAAACGCCGTCTGACGGTGTTCACCGGGGTCTCCGGCTCGGGCAAAAGCTCGCTCGTGTTCGCCACCATCGCCGCGGAGTCGCAGCGGATGATCAACGAAACCTACAGCGCCTTTGTGCAGGGCTTCATGCCCAATCTGGCACGGCCCGACGTCGACTTCCTGGAGGGGCTGACGACGGCGATCATCGTCGACCAGGAGCGGATGGGCGCGAACCCCCGCTCCACCGTGGGCACGGCCACCGACGCCAACGCCATGCTCCGGATCCTCTTCAGTCGGCTCGGATCCCCGCACGTGGGGCCGCCCACGGCGTTCTCCTTCAACGTCCCGACGCGGAAGGCGAGCGGGGTGATGAGCACCGAGAAGAGCGGGCGGGTGGAGAAAAGCGTCGTCCAGAACGCCGTCTACCTGGGCGGCATGTGCCCGCGGTGCGAGGGCATGGGCTCAGTCTCCGATTTCGACCTCACCGCGCTCTACGACGACAGCAAGTCGCTCGCAGGCGGTGCCCTGACGATCCCTGGCTACAGCATGGACGGCTGGTATGGCCGCATCTTCAGCGGCGCCGGCTTCGACATGGACAAGCCGATCGCCAAATTCACCAAAAAGGAAATGAACGACCTGCTCTACAAGGAGCCAACCAAGATCAAGGTCGAGGGCATCAACCTCACCTACGAGGGCCTGATCCCGAAGATCCAGAAATCGATGCTCTCCAAGGACGTCGAGGCGATGCAGCCCCACATCCGGGCCTTCGTTGACCGCGCCATCACCTTTCAGGCCTGCCCCGAGTGCAACGGCACCCGGCTCAGCCCGGAGGCCAGGTCCTCGAAAATCCAGGGCAAGAACATCGCCGAACTGTGCCAGATGCAGATCAGCGACCTGGCCCTCTGGGTCCGCGGGCTCAACGAGCCCTCGGTCGCGCCGCTGCTCAAAGGCCTGCGGCATCTGCTTGAGTCGTTCGCCGAGATCGGGCTGGGCTACCTCTCGCTGGACCGGCCGGCGGGAACCCTGTCCGGGGGAGAGGCCCAGCGCACCAAGATGATCCGGCACCTGGGCTCATCCCTGACGGACATCACCTACGTCTTCGACGAGCCGACCATCGGCCTGCACCCGCACGACATCGAGCGGATGAACCAGCTGCTGCTCCAGCTCCGGGACAAGGGCAACACCGTGCTCGTCGTCGAGCACAAGCCGGAGACCATCGTCATCGCCGACCACGTCGTTGACCTCGGTCCCGGTGCTGGCACTGAGGGCGGCAGGGTCTGCTTCGAGGGAAGTGTGGAGGGCCTGCGGGTCAGTGACACCATCACCGGCCACCACTTCGAGGACCGGGCGACGGTCAGGGAGACGGTGCGTACGCCGTCGGGCGCGCTCGAGGTCCGCGGCGCGTCGACCAACAACCTCCGGAACGTCGACGTCGACATCCCGCTCGGTGTGCTGTGCGTGCTCACCGGCGTGGCCGGATCCGGCAAGAGCTCGCTGATCCAGGGCTCGGTGGCCGGCCGGGACGGCGTGGTGGTCATCGACCAGGGTGCCATCAAGGGATCGCGGCGCAGCAACCCCGCGACGTACACCGGCCTGCTCGAGCCGATCCGCAAGGCGTTCGCCAAGGCCAACGGCGTGAAGCCGGCGCTGTTCAGCTCCAACTCCGAAGGCGCCTGCCCCACCTGCAACGGCGCGGGTGTCATCTTCACCGAACTCGGTGTGATGGCCACCGTCGAGTCCACCTGCGAGGACTGCGAGGGCCGGAGATTCCTGGCGTCCGTGCTCGAATACAAGCTGGCCGGCCGCAACATCGCCGAAGTGCTGGCCATGTCGATGACCGAAGCCGAGGGGTTCTTTTCAGACGGGGAGGCCCGCACGCCGGCGGCGCACAAGATCCTGGACCGGCTGGTCGACGTCGGGCTCGGCTACCTCACCCTCGGGCAGCCGCTCACCACCCTGTCCGGCGGTGAGCGGCAGCGCGTCAAGCTGGCCACCCAGATGGCGGAGAAGGGTGACGTCTACGTCCTCGACGAACCCACCACCGGCCTGCACCTTGCCGATGTCCGGAACCTGCTGGGCCTGCTCGACCGGCTCGTCGACTCCGGCAAGTCCGTCGTCGTCATCGAGCACCACCAGGCCGTCATGGCGCACGCCGACTGGATCATCGACCTCGGTCCGGGAGCGGGGCACGACGGCGGCCGGATCGTCTTCGAGGGCACCCCGGCGGACCTCGTCGCCGGCCGCTCCACCCTCACCGGCGAGCACCTCGCGACCTACGTCGGCAGCTGACCGGGCTCGCCGCCGCGGCCGATCCTAGGTGGCGGCGAGGCTGCGGTTACCAGAATTTTCTGCCCGCCGGCGGCGTCACGGAGCCTGGTTCCGTCAAGGATAATGGAGCACTCCGCCACGCCGCGGTCCATCCATTGCGCGACCAGGCGGAGCTCACCGGCCGGCGGCAGCGGCCAGAGCCAGAGTGTGCCTGAGCCGGAAAATTCGTCGTCGCCGCCGTTCCCGCCGCCGTTCCGCATCAGGAGGACCGGCGGGGACGGCTCGTCGGTGCCCTCGAACAAGCCGTGCGGCTGCGAACTCGCGCTGGCCTGACCCGTCGGGGAAGGCCACGCCGAACAACAGCATCGACGCTGCGCCGCCGCCCCGGCGCGCCCCGGGTCCGGGCCGGAAAAAACACCTCGTTGAGACCGGCCCACTCCTCGTCGCTCTGTTCGCCCCGGCGGATGGTTTCAGGGCGCGGGCACGGTTGTCATCCCGCTGGGTAATGGCGTCGACAATGAGCCGGTCGTCATGGAGGCTCCGTCGGAGTTCGTCGGGTGGACGACGGCGGTTGGGTTTCCACGCGCACCCCTTCCCGAAGGGGTCTCCCACTGAAGCTCGCCTACCGCCGGCGTTGAGCACAACTGCTCCATGGCAGACTTTCTGCCATGGAGCCATTTGATTGTCTGGTCATTTACGTTCCCACCGGAGCCGCGCCGGCTGTCCGGGAGGCCATTGGCAACGCCGGGGCGGGCCGGCTGGGCAACTACTCGCACTGCTCGTTCAGCCTCGAAGGCACCGGGCGCTTCACGCCGCTGCCGGGCGCTAACCCCGCCGTCGGCGTTGTCAATTCCCCCGAGGTAGTGGCGGAAACCCGGATCGAGGCCATTTACCCGCGCTCCCGACGCAACGCCGTCGTCGGCGCCGCACTGTCCGTGCACCCGTACGAGACGCCGGCGTTCATGACCTTCCCGGTCGATGCCAGCCTGCCGGGTGGCCCGGGCCAATCGGGCTAGCGCTGGCCTCCGGCAGCGGCGCTGAGGAAGAGGAGCTGCCGGGTCACTCTCGGGCCGTCGTACCGCGGGATGGAATACTCGGGACATGACTCCCACCAAACTGGACCTGCCCGGAGGCACTTTCACTCTGCGGAAAGCCGAGGCCTCGGATGTCGGGTCGATTGTTGGGCTCCTGGCAGCCGATCCGCTCAGAGCCGCCGTCGAGTCGGTGGCGATCGGGGACCGGCGCCCCTACGATCTCGCATTTCAGTCAATCGACGCGGATCCCGCCCAGCTCCTGGTCGCTGTCGTATCGACCGACAACGTAGTTGCTGCGACCATGCAACTGACGTTCATCCCCGGACTCGCCCGAGGCGGAGCCACAAGAATGCAGATTGAAGCCGTGCGCGTTCGGTCGGATCTTCGGGGCAACGGTCTTGGCGGCGCCATGATTACGTGGGCGATGGACGAGGGTCGCCGACGCGGTGCAACACTTATCCAGCTCACGTCTGATGAGTCCCGGGCCGCTGCCCACCGGTTCTATCAGCGCCTCGGCTTCGAAGCGTCGCACGTGGGCTTCAAACTTTCACTCTAGGAAGCGTCCATCCTAGGGAACGTCCGTCCGCTCGATCGTGACCGTGCCGGCGTCGCCGTCGACGCGGATTCGCTGGCCGTTGGTGATCCGTTGCGTGGCCACGCCGGTGCCGAGCACCGCCGGGATGCCGTACTCCCGCGCCACGATGGAGCTGTGGCTCAACGGGCCGCCGACGTCGGTGACCACGGCGGAGGCCATCGCGAACAGCGAGGTCCAGGCCGGCGTGGTGATGCGGGCGACCAGGACGTCGCCGGGCACCATCCGGCTAAAATCCTGCGGCCCGGTCAGGACGCGGGCGGCAGCGGTGACCTGCCCCGAGCTGGCGCCGACCCCCTTGATGACGTCGCCGGTCTGGTCCTGGGGTCGCGCCGGCATCATGGCCCCGAAGGACCGCTCCATCCACCGGCTTTCCGGCAGCAGTTGCGGCGCGGCGGCCCTGGCCTGGCCCCGCCACAGCATCTTGCGCTCCTCGACGGCGGTGGAGCGAACGGGCCGGTCCGCCCCGGTAATGGTGACGGCCGCCGTCGCGCCCGGCGCGGCGAGGCCGAACTCGACGGCGCCTTGCAGCTCTCGGTGGCGCAGCCAGAACACGTCGGCGGGCCCGGCGATGACACCGGAGTCCACCAGCCGTTGTCCGAGTTCGAACAGCATCCGCCGCAGCAGCGGCCAGGCCAGGCCGACGTCGGCCAGCGCATCCTCGCGGATGGGGGCCGCACGCTGCGCCCAGCGGAGCAGTCGAAGGAACGCGGCCCGGCGGCGCGGGCCGAGCCGGTCGGCCGCGCGGCTGGTTTCCTCCTCGCGGCGGGCGGCCGAGTGCCGCTGGCGCTCGTGCGGGTCGTTGCCCTGCCCGCGCAGGTAGAACTTCACCGTCTCCAGCAGGGCCGAGGGATCGTCGGCCGGTACGGGGCTGGCGAAGTCCAGGTTGTAGACCGCATGGCCGAACCGGTCGAGGTGGTCCTGCAGTCGGGCGTGCCATTGCGTCCAGGGCGCCGGGGCCATCCCGGCGGGCGGGAATCCGGTGCGCTGCGACTCCACCAGCGCCGGGGTGGGCGCATTAAGGATCGCCGCGGCCAGCCCCGGGACTTCCCGGGCCCAGACCGCGAGGTCGTAGAGCGACTTCTCCGCGCGGATCGGTTCGCTGTCGTAGCCGAGCAGGAACGTCTGGGCGGGGGGATCGCCGTCGCGGCGGACGAACTTGTCGTAATAGGTCCGGAACGTGATTTCGCTTGTTGCGGCGAGCGGAATGATGGACTGGACCGCCGTGTAGTACACCGTGCCGGCGTCCAGGAGTGTCTGCACCCCCTCCAGCAATTCCGCACCGGTCAGCTCCGCGGCCGGCTTGGCTGACCAGTCCTTGATTACCGTCTCGTAGCGGGGGTGTGAAAAGTCCCGCCACCCGGCCACTCCCATGTGGGCCTCGCCGCGGACCAGTGCCCGCACCGCGTTCAGCGACTTGCCCATCACCCGCCGCATTGCCGAGGTGCGGTAGAAGTAATAGGCGTACCCGTTGATGGTGGGCAGCCCGACGTCGTCCGCCCGGATGACGTTCTTGCCGACGGCCTCGGCCAGCAGGGCCCGCAGCGAGCGGGACACCGAGCCGTCTATAAGGTCGGCAAACAGCGGTGAGAGCGGGTCGGGCAGCTGCTCCACGATGCTCGCCCGGAAGTACAGCCCGTGCGGGTAGGGTACCGGCCAGGTATCCGGGGTGTCGGCCGCCGGTTCAGGCAGCGCGGTCACGGGCCGGGACTGCAGGATGAAGAACGCGCCGCCGGCCCGTGCCCATTCGACGTCCTGCGGTGCCCCGAAATGCTCCGCGATCCGTGTGCCATAGCCGGCCAGCTCGGCGGCTGCCCGGTCGTCCAAAACGGGCTCCCGACGGCGGCCCGCCGGCACCGGCTGCTCCCGGGTGCCATGATCCGCGTAGACGGTCATGACTTCCTTGTCGGCTGTGCGGCGCGTGAGCACCCGGCCCGTCCGTGCCTCGACGACGACGTCGTCCGTGCTGACCGTGCCGCTGACCACGGACTCGCCCAGGCCCCACGCGGCACTGATCGCGAGCTGGTCGCGGCGGCCGTTGGCCGGGTTGGCGGTGAACATCACTCCGGCTGCCCCGGCGTCGACCATCCGCTGGACCACGACGGCGAGGCGGATCGCGTCGGGTGCGATGCCTTCGCGGGCGCGGTAGGCCATGGCGCGTGCCGTCCACAGCGAAGCCCAGCAGTCCTTCACGGCCGCGGCCAAAGCCTCCGCCCCGCGGACGTTGAGGTAGCTGTCCTGTTGCCCGGCGAAGCTGGCCGAGGCAAGGTCCTCGGCGGTGGCGGAGGAGCGCACCGCCACTGCGGTGTCCCCGTCCCTGTCCCCGCCGCCGAGGTGACGGTAGGCGGCGTCGAGTTCTGCTGCGATCGCTGCCGGCATGGTTCCGCCGGAGAACAGGACGCGGATCCGCGTCGAGGCGTCCTCATAGTCCTGCGGCGTGGCCTGCGGAGACCTCGCGGCGAGCTCCCGGATGCCGGCCCCGAGGTGGTTGGCCTCGACAAAATCCGCGTAGGCGGCGGTGGTCAGCACAAACCCCGGAGGGACAGGCATCCCGGCCTGAACCAGCCCGCCCAGTCCAACGCCCTTGCCGCCGGCCAGGGCGAGATCGTCCGGTCCCACATCGCGGAAGTTCCTGATGTAGGTCATGACCGTGCCTCCTTCTGCCCGGACCCCGGGCGCCTCCGGACTGCTACCAACATGCTGGCACTGCCGCGGTCAGGAGGCCAGAGCGGCGACGGCGGCGAGGACGCGGCTGAGGCTGCGGGCACAGCCAACGCCGGAGACCATACAGCTACGGGGCGGTTATCAGTCCAAACGATGTGTCCCGCTCCGTGGGGTTTCTTCGAGTCAGCCGGAACCGTTGACTTACACCTCTGCCTTCAATATGGTGTCAATCATACGCATGAAATGTATCCGCGATAGCGGTTTAGATTGCCGCGACCGGGGCAGCTATGCCCCACCTATGAGGAGCAGATATGCCCGTAATGGCAAATGCACAACAAGGCACCGACCTAGACATCGAAGCGATACGGCGGCTGACCCATGAATACTCACGTGCGGTGGATACTTTCCAGCTGGAGGAGATCGTCGCTCTCTTTGCCGCAGATGCCGTCTTTGACCTCCGAGGCTTCGGAGCGCCGGAAGAAGCCCGCGGCCTCGACGCAATCCGTGCTTCGTTCACCGGGCTGATCGAAAGTCTCACCGCCTGCACCCACCTGACGATGAACCACCTGATCGATGTGGACGGGGACAAGGCAACGGGCACCATTTACTGTCATGCCTTCGTGATCGGGCTCGACGGAAGCCGAGACGACAACCTGGCCCTTTATGAGGACACTTACATCCGGACGCAAGGCGGATGGAAGTTCCAGCACCGCTCCGCGAAGCCGCTGCTCGCGGCTCCGGACTCTGCTGCCTGACAGCCCTTGGCCCTGATTCGCGTAGCTTCCGCAAACACCGAATATCGCACAAGCCCATACTGGCTCGGGAACCATGTAGGTCCCCGTCGCGCATGCCCGGATGTATTCTGCCCTACTATTTCCACGCGCCCGTCCTGTTACCTCAACGAAGAGAGACTTGAAGATGGCACTTGATTCCGCATCAACAGCATTCCTGACCGCAGCCGCCGAGGCCGCTGGCACTGACGCGAAACCCATGTGGGAAATGGAACCCGCAGAGGCCCGGGCGGCAGCCGCTGGCATGACCGCGATGTTCGGCAGCGGCCCGGAAATGCAGAAAACGGAAAACCGTACGCTGACCGGGATCGATGGCGGTCAGTTCGACATCCGCGTTCATGTCCCCGTTGCCAGGCCCGAGGGTGTCTTCGTATACCTGCACGGCGGCGGTTGGGTCCTCAGCGACATCGACAGTTTTGACACCTTGGGCCGGCAGCTGGCGGAGAAGTCCGGTTGCGCTGTCGTGCTGGTGAATTACCGCAAGGCACCCGAATCCCGTTACCCGATCGCCGTCGAGGATTCCTGGACCGCCCTGTGCTGGGTTGACGAGCATCTGGAGCAACTGGCCGGAACCCGGGTGCCGCTGTTTGTCGGCGGCGACAGTGCCGGCGGGAATCTTGCGGCAGTGATGGCATTGCGCGCCCGAGACAACAACGGCCCGGCCCTGGCCCAGCAGATCCTGATCTACCCCGTCACCGACGCCGACTTCACCAGGGGCTCATATCTGGAGGAAGAGAACCAGACGCTGCTCACCACCGAGTTCATGCAGTGGTTCTGGGATCATTATGTTCCCGATGTCGCGGACCGCTCCCACCATGAGGCCTCACCGCTTCGCGCGGAGTCCCTGCAAGGGCTGGCTCCGGCGCTGGTCATCACCGGCGCGCACGACGTATTGCGTGATGAAGGCGAGGCCTACGTGGAACGGCTAAAAGAGGCGGGCGTGCGGACCGAGCATCGCCGTTGGCCCGGTCAGATGCATGGCTTCTTCTCCATGGTCAATGTGCTTCCGGCATCAGCCGAGGCGATGGATTTCGTCGCTCAGTCAGTCCGCGCCAAACTCAAGACGGCGGCCGCCCGATGACTGCCCAGCGTAAAGTGGATGTCGTTGTTGTCGGTGCCGGTTTTGCGGGCCTGTACATGCTGCACAGCCTGCGCCAGCAGAATCTCTCCACCGTCGTTTTCGAACGCGGGGACGGCGTAGGCGGAACCTGGTTCTGGAACCGCTATCCCGGGGCCCGCTGCGATGTGGAAAGCCCGGACTATTCCTATTCCTTCTCACCCGAGCTGGAACAGGAATGGGAGTGGACAGAGCGCTATCCCACCCAGCCTGAAATTCTCAAGTACCTCAACCACGTGGCGGACCGGTTCGATCTTCGCAGTTCCATTGAGCTGGAAACGGAAGTTACGGACGCGGCATTCGACGACGGGGCCAACAGCTGGTCCGTTACGACCAGCCGCGGTGAAACCTTGAGGGCGAAGTACGTCATTATGGCCACTGGCTGCCTGTCCAATGGCCGCGTGCCCGACTTCGACGGCATGGACTCATACGCGGGGGAGATCTACCATACGGGTGCCTGGCCTCAGGAAGGCGTGGACTTTACCGGCAAACGGGTCGGCGTGATTGGAACCGGGTCCTCGGGCATCCAGGTCATTCCGGAAATTGCCGCGCAGGCCGAGCACCTCACTGTCTTCCAGCGGACACCAAGCTTCAGTGTTCCGGCCCGAAATGCCCCGCTGGACCCCGAGGTCCTGCGGGAGATCAAGGCCACGTATCGGGAACGACGGGAGATCGCCCGACATTCTCCCACCGGGCTGCCCTTCCTCGGTAACTCAGCGATGGCCATGGACGCCACCCCGGAGGAACGCCGAGCGCAATATGAAGAACACTGGGACCAGGGCGGATTCAGGATCGGGGCCGCATACGCGGACCTGATCGTGAACAAAGACTCCAACGACACCCTGGCCGAATTCATCCATTCCAAGATCGATTCCATCGTCGATGATCCCAAGATCGCGGATCAGCTGAAGCCTCGGAATTATCCTGTGAGCACCAAACGGATCTGCGTCGACTCCGACTATTACGCCACCTTCAACCGCGGCAACGTCTCACTCGTAGATGTGGGCAGTGCGCCCATTGTAGGAGTGGATGAACGGGGGCTGAAGACGGAGGACGCCGAGTACGAGCTTGATGCGATCGTCTTCGCCACCGGTTTTGACGCCATGACCGGCGCGCTTCTGAAGCCGGAAATCAAGGGTGCCGGGGGAATCTCACTGCGGGAGAGGTGGGCTGCGGGACCCCGCACCTATCTGGGTCTGTCGACGGCGGGGTTCCCCAATCTTTTCATCGTGGCCGGGCCGGGGTCACCGTCCGTTCTGACCAATATGGTCTCGGCGATCGAGCAGCATGTGGAGTGGATCTCGGAACACATAGCGCATGTTGAGCAGCTGGGGCTGAGCCGTTCCGAAGCTTCCCCGGCGGCAGAGGACGGCTGGGTGGACCAGGTGAACGCGATTGCCGGGATGACCCTCTTTAAGGAAGCGAACTCCTGGTACCTGGGAGCCAACGTTCCCGGCAAGCCCAGGGTGTTCATGCCCTATGCCGGCGGTTTTGGTGCCTACCGTGAAACCTGTGATGCGGTGGCCAAAGCGGACTACGAAGGATTCGTTCTGAGCTAGGCCGCACCCGACCGGGTAATTCTGCAGTTGGATCCTCAGCGCGCGAGACGGACGGCGGGCCAGTGCCCGCCGTCCGCCACGCAGTCCCAACCACCATCCGTTTCAAAGTTTGCCGCTCCGCAATGCCGGGGCGAAGCAGGCGCGTCGACCCAACAAGTCAACCCATCAAGGAGCATTCTATGGCGATAACCACAGTGATTATTGGTGCCGGCAGCGGCGGCGGCGCCCTCGCAGCACGGCTGACCGAAGATGCGGACCAGAATGTCATTCTGGTTGAGGCCGGGCCGGACTACGAAGAGTTGGCGCTCGTGCCTGAGGACGTGCGTGATGCCGGCGAGATGAGCGTCGAGAAGCATGACTGGGGACTGAAGGCGTATTTCCTGGAGCCGCAGGAAGCGCGCGAGGCCATGCCGTATGCGCGCGGCCGTATTGTTGGCGGCTCCTCGTCCGTCAACGCCGCCATCGCCGAGCGGGCCACCAAGGAGGATCTGGATGTCTGGGTGGCCGCTGGAAACCCCGAGTGGTCCTACGAAAAGACGCTCCCCTATTTCATGCGGCTCGAAAATGACCTGGACTTCCCCGACGCCCCGGGACACGGCTCCACCGGGCCGGTGCCGATCATGCGCCACTTCGAGGAAAACTGGTCCGCCGGCGCCCGGGCCTTTGGCCAGGCCTGCGCGGACCGCGGCTTCGCCAAGGTGGAGGACTTCAACGCCGAATCCTCCTCCGGCTACGGCGCGGTGCCACGGAACCTGCTCGGCGACGATGAGTTGCGCGCCAGCTCACTGCTGACCTACCTCGCCGAGGCCCGCAACCGCTCCAACCTGAGCATTCGTGCCAACACGCTGGCCCGCCGCGTGCTCTTCAACGGCACAACCGCCGTCGGCGTCCAGATCGAGCGCGACGGAAAGATCGAGACCATCAGCGCGGATCGGGTGGTTCTTGCCGGCGGCGCCTTCCACACGCCGCACCTTTTGATGCTCTCCGGTGTGGGCCCGCGCGGCGTCCTCGAAAAGCAGGGCATCGAACCGGTCATCATCAACGAAGCGGTGGGCAGGAACCTCCAAGACCACCCTTTCGCTCCGATGGTGGCGCTGCTGAAGGAGAAAACCGATAAGAACGGTGTGCGCGCGCAGCTGAAGTACAGCAGCAGCATCGGCAACGTTGTTGATGACGTCATGATCTTCGCTGCGGTGCTGGATCCGGCGACGATGAACATCCCGGCCGATACCAAGGGCGCCAAGGCGCTGATGATGAACAACCTGCTGGCGAAGCCGCGTTCTGTTGGCTGGGTCACGCTCTCCTCACCGGATCCGAAGGTTCAGCCGGAGCTGCATGTGAACTTCCTCTCTGATCCCAGCGACATTGAACGGCTGAAGGAATCCCTGCGGCTGTCCTGGGACATGATCACCTCTGCCCCGCTGGCGGATGAAATCCAGGAAATCTGCTTCCTCGACGCTGATACCGTGGCCGATGACGCCAGGCTCGAAGCTTATATCCGCAGCCTGGCCTCCACCTCGCTACATGCCGCGGCCACCTGCCGGATGGGTCCGGCCGGTGATCCCGGGGCCGTCGTGGATCAGTATCTGGCGGTGCACGGCGCCGAGAACCTCTACATCGCCGACGCCTCCGTCATGGTCAATGTCACCACCGGCCTGACCAACCTGACCGCCTACATGATCGGTGAGCGCCTCGCCGACTGGCTCAGGAACGGCTCTGGTGCGGCAGGAGAACCGGGCGCCAGCGAAACCGAGTTGGCGTCCGCTGCGCGGTAAATAACCGGGCACCTTTGTCGTCGACATCAAAAGCGTCAAGAGCAACCAACGGGGACGAACCCCACAAGAGGAGCAGACATGACAGTGACCACTGCAGCATCACCGACGGAGTCCTCGGATCAGCTGCCCAGCTATGACAAATTATTTATCGGCGGCGCCTGGGTGGCCCCCTCCAGCGATGCCGTGATCGAGGTGGTTTCCCCGATTACCGGCAGGGTCGTCGCGAGCGTGCCGGAGGCGCAGAACGCTGACATGGACGTCGCGGTCGCTGCGGCCCGCAAGGCCTTCGACGAGGGCCCCTGGCCGAGGATGAGCCCGGCCGAACGCGCCGCGGCCCTGGTCCGGGTGGGCGAGGAAATCAAGAAGCGCATCCCGGAGATGTCGGCGGCGTTCACTGCCGACGTCGGCGCCCCGGCCGCCGCCAGTAACGCCTTCCACGAAAACGCGGTGAAGGTCTGGGAAGACGTGGTGACCCTGCATGAGCGCTTCAGCTTTGAGGAGGAGCGCACTTGGCCCGGGGGGCGGGGGAAGCTGGTGCAGGAACCGATCGGCGTTGTGGCCGTGGTCCTGCCCTGGAACGGGCCGGTGGCAACGGCGTCGCTGAAGTTCGCCCCGGCCCTGGCGGCAGGCTGCACCGTGGTCGTCAAGCCGGCACCGGAAGGCCCGATCAGCATGATGATTTTTGCCGAGGCGCTTGAGGCCGCGGGCCTGCCCGAAGGCGTGATCAGCCTGCTGCCGGCAGGACGGGAGGTCGGGGAATACCTGGTCCGCCACAAGGACGTGGACATGATCACCTTCACCGGCAGCACCGCCGCGGGCCGGACCATTATGGGCATCGCCGCGGAGCGCATCGCCCGGGTCACCCTGGAACTGGGGGGTAAGTCCGCGGCCATCATCACCGAGGACGCGGACTTGGACCGCATTTTCCCGGAGCTGGTTTTCTACGGCATCGGGCACTCGGGACAGGTCTGCGCCGCGCTGACCCGGATCCTGGTCCCGCGCTCCCGCCAGGACGAGATTGTGGAGCGGATCAGGGCTGTGATGGAGTCTGTCACGATCGGGGATCCGCGGAACCCCGAAACGCTGATCGGCCCGCTAGCGGCCGAACGCCAGCGCACCCGGGTGGAGGAATACATCGAAATCGGGAAAAAGGAAGGTGCCCGACTGGTAACCGGCGGCGGACGGCCGCCGGGTCTGGATGCCGGCTGGTATGTTCAGCCGACTCTCTTCGCCGATGTCACCCCGGATATGCGGATCGCGCAGGAGGAGATCTTCGGCCCGGTCATCGTGGTGATTCCGGTGGATTCCATCGACGAGGCGGTGGCGGTGGCCAACGGCACTGAGTACGGGCTCTCCGGTGCGGTCTATGCCGGCGATGACGCGACGGCCGAGGCAATAGCCCGGCGGGTGCGTACCGGTCAGATCTCTGTGAATTCCTGGGGAATGAACGTGCTGCAGCCTTTCGGCGGATACAAGCAGTCCGGGCTGGGCCGCGAGGGCGGCCTCGAAGGATTCGCCGAGTTCCACGAAACCAAACTGATCCAGCTCCCGTAATCAGTTGAAATGCAGTGACGACAGCGGTCATCCGAATGACGGATGACCGCTGTCGTCGCGTGCGCACAACCCAGCCCGCCACAGCCGATGACCGCGACCGTCTAGGCCGGCCTCATTACGCAGTGTTCACCGCAGCACCAACACCGATGCACCAGGACGGAGGAGCGCTTGCCCGATCAGGGATAATCTATAATAATGGTTATTATAGGTTTGCGAGCCTTAGGCTGGCGCTTCTGCCAGCTAACCAACAAGAGAGGTCGGGGCAATGACGCTTTCGACGGGGAATCTCCAAAGTTCCCAGGATGGAATCACAGCAGCGTCACGCAGAGATATGCGAAGAATTGTTGCTGGTGGCGTTGCCGGACAGGTTGTGGAGTTCTACGACTATGCACTTTACGGCTTGTTGGCGGCATCAATTGGGCGGATCTTTTTCCCCTCCACCGACCCGGCTGTCGGCATACTTTCCGCCTTTGCAGTGTTTGGAGTCGCCAACGTGATGCGGCCTCTGGGTGGCCTGATCCTTGGTCCTCTAGGCGACCGCGTCGGGCGGCGGACGATTCTAGTCATCTCCGTAACTGCCATCTCAGTGGCGACGTTCCTGGTCGGTGTACTGCCGGGGGAGGCTGCCATCGGGATTGCGGCGCCGATCCTTTTGGTTCTGCTACGTCTGGCCCAGGGTTTCTCCGCCGGCGGAGAAGTCATTTCCGTGGTGACGTATATTGCCGAACATTCGCCCGTAAACCGTCGCGGCTTTTACACCGCATTTCTGCAAAGCGGTGCTACTTTTTCTTTTCTTCTCGCATCCTTCGTGGTTTTGCTGGTCACCGTCTGGGTTCCGCAGGAATCGTTTGATACTTGGGGATGGCGCATTCCTTTCCTCCTGGCGCTGCCGTTGGGCGGTGTAGCGGTCTACCTCCGTTTGCGTCTGGAGGAGAGCCCTGTATTCATGAAGTTGCGTAAGGAAGGCGCGCTGTCGAAGACTCCTCTGCGCGAAGCGCTGACCAAGACCCCCAAGCTGATCATCCAGGGCATTGCCGTTGTGGCCTTGACATTTTCGGCCAACTTCGTGTTCCTGTCCTACTTCCCGACTTACCTAAAGGGACAGGGCTTCTCCAGTCAAGACTCGTTCCTTGCCACCACAATCGGGTTGACCCTGAGTGTGATATTCCATCCCCTGATCGGCCTGCTCTCCGACTACATCGGACGCAAGGAGGTTGCCATAGGCGCTTCCCTATTTTTCCTGGTGCTGAGCTGGCCGATGTTCATGCTGCTGTCCTCCGGTTCGCTCGGGTTGGTCATCCTGGGCCTTGGAATCATGGCGATCGGACTGGGGGGCGGCGTCGCGGTGGTCATCTGCTTCTTCACTGAATTCACATCTTCACGGACCCGGATGGCAACCTTCGCCATAGGCTACAACATCGGAGGCGCGATCTTTGGTGGCCCGGCGTTATTCGTGGTGCAACTTTTGGTGATGCAGACCGGTGACCCTCGATCGCCGGCATACTTCCTTATCACGGCCGCCATCATCACTTTGGCTACGCTGCTCACGATCCGCGTTTATGCCAAACCGGGTCAGCCCCTGCGCTGAGGCGAACAATTACGACGCATGGACTGCCAGACCGCCACACCCAACTGGTGGGCCTGGGCCCAGGAGGCTGCTGAATTGGGGCGTTTGTGGCGTCGCTGTCCGGTTCTTGGCCGGTGCGAGTGCGAGGGCTGTCGTTGTGCGCGCTTGCCGCGGGTTCCGTCCGAGGTCTGGGAAATCCAAAAGGGCGCTGGGGGATGGGCTCCGGTGCGGAAATCCGACTCAGGGGTAGCAGTATGCCCTTCAGGCCAGGACCCCGCCCCCGTTGCTGTTCCGGACTCCCAGGTTGAGAAGCCGACGCAGGTTCAGTCCCGCGATCCCGCAGGTGCCATGGGCCGATACGTGCGGTAGTCGTCGCGGAAGCCGGATCCGCGGCGCGCTGACGGTGTTCGCGCTGCAACGCGCGTATCGAAGCGTTCGACCGCACCGATGACACCACAATCAGGGCAGCCCATGATTCGCCTGGTCTGTCTCGATGTGAACGACAAGTGCTTTGGCCGCGACGGAGACTGGTGTGGTGGGGTACCCGGCCCACCGAGAACCGAATCATCATGTTCACATCGCCGTAAGCGGGCGGCTACATAGGTTCCCAGGGCAAGACCGTGTGCTTGCCCACCGGCGTATTGGCCGGGGACACTGAAGCGATTGCGCAACCACCGATGCAGGGACTTACGGTCGCCCAAGGCTGAAGGGCATGAGCCGTCTCCTCGCACACAGCGTCCCGATCAGCGCGGATTGATGTGGACAGAAACTTCCCGAACGCCTGCAATCTCGACGAGGTGCTCGGACGTGAAGATGATTTTTCCTTTGCCGCGCGCGCTTTTGGGTATTGTGCTGGCTGGCCGGCTCGAAGGACTCGGGACTCATCTCGAACTCGCACGGCACATAATCTGCGTTTCGCTTTCGCAGTTCATGGTCAGCGCGGGGCGGCCACCGATACTCAATTCTGGCAAGTTGGGCGTTGCACGCCTGTCAGCAGTTCTCTGACAGCTGATCTCCGCAGCGTCCCCTCCGGGAGCCTGGGAGGGACACTCGGAGGATTCAGCGGAGTGCTCTAGCAGCATCCGGGACTTACGTCGTTGGTGGTCCTAATCCCCGCTCGAGCGAGGATACAGACTCGTCCAAACCTGATACCCGGATGCCACGTCAATAAATTCTCGGGTATCCGCGCCATCGGCGGCCAGCCAAAAGCCGGAGGCGTCGGCCATGGCCGCATCGACGAATCCGTCTCGGTACAACTCCCCACCAATCCTGACTTCGACAACGGTTCCGGCGAGGGACTGCCATTGATCAGTCACATGCATCCGGGCATGCCTAGAGTTTGCGGAGATCACGGGCTACCGTCCTTTCCTGAGGGGCCCGAAGCCACCGTGAGGAAGGAAGGGAAGCCGGTAACCGAACATGCCGCGGGTGCCGTTAAGCCGCTGGGAAGCACAGCTCTGCTGAAACTCGGGATGCCGCCTGGCCGTCACCAACATAGTGACCCTTTCCATTGAACCTGCTATTAGTTATTATGAATTAACCTACACATGTGGTGTACTTCACTGCAAGGTCAGACCGGTGTTTGAAAGTAAAAAACTAGATCAAAGAGCGAGGAGTGGCAGATGGCAACAAAATTGTCAGTCGAGGCCCGGATGGGGAGAATGGAGGATCGCGCAGCGATCCAGGAGCTCGCGATCCTCTATGGCTTCATCATGGATGAACGCGACGAAGGGGGTATCCGTCAGATCTTCGCAGCGGATGCCACCCTACGATCCCAGGACGGGGTGTTCGCTGCGGCCGGCATCGAGGAGATCGTGAAGACCTACCTCGGCCGGTTTGATGCCCTCGGGCCGACCAACCATTACACGCACGGACATGTCGTACGGTTCGACGACGCCGATCCGGACACCGCGACCGGGCTGCTGTCCTCGCATGCAGAGGTGGCCCGCAACGGCGTCGCGATGCAGGTCGCGCTGCGTTACAAAGATGTATACCGCCGCATGAACGGCCAATGGCAGTTCGCGGACCGGTTGATGTCCTACATGTATTACCTGCCGGTGTCGGAGTACTCCGAAGGTCTTGCCGACCGCAACAGCGTGCGCGCCTACGGCGACCATCGTCCGGCAGATTGGCCGGAGGCGCTCTACTCTGAGAACGGCAGCGCCTGGCTGAAGGCCTACCTCTGACCAACGCCCCGACAGCAGGTCCACCGCTTGATGCCAGAGCAGTGGACCTGCATCCCTGGGCCCGGCTTTAACAGCCGGACCGCCGACCAAGCCGGTGGCAGGACGTCGCGTTGCCGGAGGCGCCCGAGACGGTTTTCAACACCGGCATTCTGACTCCTAAGCGACTGGCATTCCAGGGCCCGCTGTGCTTGTAACTGTCGGAATACCAATTATGTAGCGCGGATAACCGGGCTGAATCCCGGAGACGGGGCAACTTCATGCGACTTGCTTATGCACTGTTCGTGGTTTTTCTTTTATCCAATATTCCCTCACCGCTGTACCCACTGTGGCAGCTCCAGATGGGTTTCACCGCGTCCACGACCACGGTCCTCTTTGCCGCGTACCAGGTTGGTGTGCTGTGCGGTTTGCTGGTACTGGCAGGGTTCGCTGGGCGTCGTGGATCGCGATGGTCGATGGCCACGACCTTGGGTATTGCCGCCGCAGCTGCTGCGCTCTTTGGCGTGGCCACGGAACCATGGCATCTGGCGTTGGCAAGATTCCTCAGCGGATTGGCCTCCGGCATTGTTGTTTCCTATGGTGCTGCAACATTGACCGCGCACTACGCGGCGCGAGGAAAAGTGAATGGTCATTGGGTGGCAGCACTTTCAATCACGGCGGGTCTTGCTTTGGGGCCAGTCATGGGCGGCGCTTTTATTGACCTGGTGATCAATCCGGCAGTGAGTGTGTTCGTCGTCGAGGGCGTCCTTCTGCTCGGTGCCGGCGTGGCGGTGGCGCTGAGTCGACCGCCGGCCCCGGCGCCTCCTCTGTTCGGCCCGGCAGCTCAGGCCAAGCCGGTGAGCGGCCGGATCGGCTCGGGTGACCGGCGTCCGCCACAGCTGAGTCTGGCCTTGCCGGTATTCACCGCCTCCGGGATTGTCTGTTCCATCCATATGTCCGTCGGCTCGGTGTATCTGGCCTCGGAACTCGGAATCAATACAGGACTTGCCGCAGGCGGAATGGTGTCTATGGTATTTGCGGCTGGCCTTCTCATCCAGTTCGCACTCACCCGGTCATCGCTTCAAGCGAAATCTTATTGGGGGATGGCGCTGGGCGTTGCCGGAGCTGCCGTCTTGGGCTACGGAATCCTGGCAACCTCGGTTGCTGCGGTGTTTGCCTCGGCTGTCCTGAGCGGCGCTTCACAGGGGGCCAGCCAGCTGGCCGCGATGTCGATAGCCCGCGAGTACATGCGGGATCACGATCTGACCAAGGGTTTCGTTCGGTTGAATGTGTTCGGTTACAGCGCGGGTGCGGCTACCGTGCTTCTAACGGGGGCATTGGTCCCGGCCATGGGCCTGAGCGGGGCCATCACCTTGATCTGTGCCCTGGCGCTGGCCATCACGACGGGCACGCTGATCTTCTTCACGGTTCGCAGGGATCTGCTGAAACCAGCGCAAAATGCTGTTCCGGAAGCGTCCGGGATGGCTGCCCGCTGAGGGTTTGTGAGCTTGCCCGGGGCTGTCCTGTTCCCGGACACTTCCGCATGAAACTGATCGCAATCGGCTGACGGGATGTGACCTCACTCGCCGTGGAGGCTTCGTGATCCAAATACGTCAGCAAGATCTGCGCCTTGGCAAGTGGGTGAGTCGCAGAAACGACCGCATTGGCCGGATAAGAGGGAATCGCTCTCGGGTCCGACGGAGGCCGCGGCGCCTGCTTCTTCCAGCCGCCGGGTGCGCTCGGGCCGGGAGCGGCGGGAGTGCGTGCCGGGACCGTCTGCAGCACGTTACAGATCGGCCTTGACCCGTGCTCAATGCGGAGCGTGTTCGCCCGGCGCAGCTCGCGGACCTCACGATCGAGTTCGGAGTTCCGGTCTGGTGTCGTCGTCCCCCCGGACGCCCCTCGTCAATTTCGGCCCGGCTGACTCAGGCCCACAGTGCCGCCTCGGGATTCGCCCGTGATGCGTGGCGAGCCGGAATGACGTGCCCGGGCCTGGCTGTCGGAAGCATGACATTCAATCCCTGTTCCAAATAGATGGTAATAAATAGTATGGTTTCGGTAAGCTTGACTCTCAAGGGTCCAGTTCGAGGCTGATGTAGCAAGAGGAGCGAAGCAATGAAGATCATCGTGCTTGTGAAGCAGGTGCCAGACACCGAGTGGGAAAGGAAGCTTGACCCGGCGACGGGCCTGCTCGACCGCTTGACGGGTGAAAACGTCGCCGACGAGATCAATGAGCGGGCATTGGAAGTGGCGCTGCGCTATAAGGATTCACACAAAGGGACCGAGGTCGTGGTTCTTTCCATGGGTCCGGCGTCCACAACCAAAGCGTTGCGCAAAGCGCTGTCGATGGGGGCGGATTCCGCGGTACACATCCTCGACGACGCGCTGGCCGGGTCAGATGTGGGGTGGACCGCGGAGGTCCTCGCTGCGGCCCTGAAGAATTCGAGCTTCGATCTTGTTATTGCGGGTAATGAGTCCACCGACGGCCGGGGCGGCGTGGTACCGGCAATGGTGGCCGAGCACTTGAGCCTGCCGTTCCTTGGCTCCCTAAACTCTGCGGAAATCTCGGAGCAAGCTGTCAGTGGCGAGCGTAGGGAAGAAGTCGGAACGTTGACCGCACATGCCTCGCTGCCCGCAGTGGTCTCGGTGACCGAGCGTTCGGCCGAGGCCCGGTTTGCGAATTTTAAAGGCATCATGATGGCCAAACGGAAGCCCCTGGTGACCGTATCGCTTCGCGATCTCGGTGTCGACCCGTCGGCCCTCGCCGGTACGGGTCGTTCGGTTGTCGTGACCACGAGCCAGCGCCCGGCCCGTACGGCCGGTAAGAAGATCATCGATGAGGGGAACGCAGGTAATGAGCTTGCGGAGTTCCTCGTTGCCGGCCGCCTGATCTGACGCAAGGAAACTAAAATGTCAAATGTACTGGTATTCATCGAAACCTCAAGCACAGGCAAGATCAGCAACACCGCACCTGCGTTGCTTGCCGCGGCCGCGAAGCTCGGCACTCCGGTGGCCGTTGTTGCCACGGCGCCCGGTGTCGGGGCCGGGCTCGTCGACGAGCTTGGATCGCTCGGCGCCGCCCGGATCTATGTCGGCGAGAGCGATGCGGTCGGAACACTGCTGGTGACCCCGCAGCTGGAGGCGCTCGGTGCCGCAGTGGCGGCGCTCGAGCCGGCCGCGGTTCTCGTCTCGAACTCTGTGGAGGGTCGAGAAGTCGCCGCCCGCCTGGCGGTCCGCACGCGTGGCGGACTCATTGCCGACGCCGTCGACGTGTGCTTCGATGGCGGGAGGATTATCGCCACCCACTCGGCGTTCGGCGGCGCCTATGCCGTTGAGTCAACCGTTGAGGCTGGCCTGCCGATCCTGACTGTTCGACAGGGGGCGATCGAGGACCGGGCGCCCGCAGCGGCACCGGACGTCACCACCGTGTCCGTGGCAATCGCCCGCAATTCCGCTGTAATCGACGGGGTTAGCGAACCCGTCAGGGATTCGGAGCGGCCGGAACTTCGCGGCGCGGCGAAAGTCGTCTCAGGGGGCCGCGGTCTGGGTTCCAAGGAGAAATTCGTGCTGGTCGAGCGGCTCGCCGATGCCCTCGGCGCGGCTGTGGGCGCATCCCGAGCTGCGGTGGATGCCGGCTACGTGCCGCAGGCCTCGCAGGTCGGCCAGACCGGCGTGACCGTCTCGCCGCAACTCTACGTCGCACTGGGCATTTCCGGCGCGATCCAGCACCGGGCGGGAATGCAGACGGCAAAGACGATCGTCGCAATCAACAAAGATGCTGACGCCCCGATTTTCGATGTCGCGGACTTCGGCATCGTTGGCGACGTCTTCACCGTTGTGCCGCAACTGATCGATGCGATCGAAGCGCGTGCCAACTGACATAGGCACTCCGCCTTCGCCTTCGCCTGCTCCGGCCGGAGCAGGCGAGGGCGTGAGTCCCCTTCGCCAGTGGAAAGAAAACGCACCCCGGTGCCACTCCACCAAACGACGCCCCCATTCAATGCTGCACTGATAATTCTCGAGAGGAATGTTGCTCGATGTCCACACCAACGAAACTGTCCGGGGTCACGAAGAGCAAGAAAAGCAAGTGGTCCCAGCTCATCTGGATTGTGCCCCTTGCCCTCGTGGCTCTGCTGCTTGTAGTGCTCCTGGCCAAGTGGCTCAGGGGCCTTCCGGAGGTGCAGTCGTTCATGGCAGACTTTCCCGGCCACACGGAACTGCCTGAGGGCGCGCCGGTCGGGTTTCCCGCTTGGCTGGGTTGGCAGCACTTCCTCAACGCGTTCTTCATCCTCCTGATCATCCGGTCCGGCTGGCAGGTCCGGACCACGACCCGTCCGAAGGCGTATTGGACGAGGAATAACAAGGGCCTGGTCCGGACGAAGAACCCGCCGGCGAAGATCAGCCTTGACCTGTGGTTCCACCTCAGCCTCGACGCGCTCTGGGTCCTCAACGGGATCGTCTTCTTCATACTGCTTTTAGCCACCGGACAGTGGACGCGCATCGTCCCAACGAGCTGGGACGCGTTCCCTAACGCGGTCTCGACGGCGATCCAGTACGCCTCGCTGAACTGGCCGACCGAGAACGGCTGGGTCAACTACAACAGTCTTCAGCTCTTTGCCTACTTTGCCACCGTTTTTATTGCTGCTCCGCTCGCGTTGATCACCGGCCTCAGAATGTCGCCCGCGTGGCCAAAGCGAGCCGAGAAGCTCAACAAGATCTATCCGATCGAGGCGGCCCGGGCGGTCCATCTGCCGGTCATGGTCTATTTCGTGTTGTTCGTCATCGTCCACGTGACCCTGGTGCTGGCGACCGGGGCGTTGCGGAACCTGAACCACATGTATGCCTCCAGCGACGACGGGGGCTGGGCGGGATTCCTGATCTTCGCCGCCTCCCTTGTCGTCATGATCGCAGCCTGGGTCCTCGCACGGCCGCTCTTCCTTCGTCCGATCGCTTCCCTCACCGGCTCCGTCAGCCGCTGAATGAGTACGCCCCAGTCCGGCCTGGCTGTACAAGGTCGGACTGGGGCGTTTCCTGAATTGATTCATGGGCACCACAGCAAAAGGAGGGGCGGGTAGAGGAAGACCTCTACCCGCCCGTCCTTTGAAGAGCCTGCACTTCCCGCGACGTGGTCTGCCGTCGGCCGTTCAGCCGAAGGCGCGGAGGCGCGGTTCGAGGTCGCGGGCGAAAAGCTCCAGGAAGCGGCGCTGATCATGTCCCGGTGCGTGGAAGACCAAATGGTTAAGTCCCGCATCGAGGTACTGCTTGATTTGTACGACGACCTCGTCGGGGTCCGACGCCACGATCCAGCGTTTGGCGACCTGCTCGATCGGCAGTTCATTGGCGAGGCGTTCCATCTCCTGGGGGGAGTCGACGGAGTGCTTCTGTTCCGGCGTAAGCGACAGCGGGGCCCAGAAACGGGTGTTTTCCAACGCGCGATCGGCGTCAGTGTCATAGGAGAGCTTGATCTCGATCATCCGGTCCACTGAGGCGACGTCGCGTTCTGCCTGAGCGGCGCCTTCCGCGACCGCGGGCATCAGCTTGTCCGTGTAGAGCTCCATACCCTTGCCAGAGGTGCAGATGAAGCCGTCGCCGGCGCGTCCCGCGTACCGGGCGACAACCGGACCGCCGGCAGCAATGTATACGGGGATTCCTCCGTCGGGAACATCGTAGATCGAGGCTCCGCGGGTACTGTAGTAGTCGCCGTCGAAGTCCGTGGTCTCGCCGGTCCACAGTTCTCGCATCAGGCTGACTGCTTCGCGTAAGCGGGCGAACCGCTCCTTGAACTCTGGCCATTCTCCCTTGTGGCCGGTGGCAACCTCGTTGAGTGCCTCTCCGGTGCCCACACCAAGCATGATGCGTCCGGGGTAGAGGCAGCCCAGGGTGGCGAACGCCTGGGCGATCACGGCCGGGTTGTAACGGAAAGTGGGCGTCATGACCGAGGTGCCAATCTGAACACGCTTCGTGCGCTCGCCCACTGCGGCCATCCAGGCCAGCGAGAACGGAGCGTGACCGCCCTCATGACGCCAGGGTTGGAAGTGGTCCGATACTGTTACGGAATCCATGCCGGCGACTTCGGCGGCAACGGCTAGCTCAACGAGTTCGCGCGGGGCAAACTGTTCAGCCGACGCCTTATAACCGAGCCGGAGACGTCCGGCCAAGGTCTGCTGCTGGGACATATCTTCCTCCTTAGTGCGGCGGGGACCGGCTCAGCGGGCACTTTGGGGAAGCCCAGGACCGCCGTTGCTGATCCGCTATCATAAACATGGTAACCGTTATTAGAGATTAGTGCCGGGGGCGCCACGCTGGATGGGTCTTCGCGCCGCCAGCCCCGGACGACTCTTGACAAGGAAGTCTGGGCTCTCAAGAATAAAGGTGAATTATTATCATAATAACGGCTAGTAGAAGTGCAGGTTTCACGGCTAATGACAGGTGGTTCCCTCCGGAGACCTCCTGCGCCGCGGATCCCCGCATCGGAGGTTAGATAGTGTCTGAATCGGAATCATTCGTGCCGACCACAACTGCGATCCGGCGGGCACTCCGGCGGGCCGATGACGGAGTGGTGCTGAACGCTGTCGAAGCCGAGACGCTGCTCCATGCCCGCGGCGAGGACTTGGATCGATTGCTGACGGCGGCCTCCCGCGTCCGCGATGCGGGTCTGGAGAAGGCTGGACGCCCGGGGGTGATCACCTATTCACGCAAGGTGTTTATCCCGCTGACGCATCTTTGCCGGGACCGCTGCCACTACTGCACCTTCGTGACCACACCGGGACAACTGGCGAAAGCAGGGAAGGCGCCCTTCCTGTCTCCGGACGAGGTGCTTGACATTGCTCGCCAAGGAGCGGCGTTGGGCTGCAAGGAGGCCCTGTTCACACTTGGCGATAGGCCGGAAGACCGCTGGCCCGTTGCCCGTGAGTGGCTTGATGCGCACGGCTACGATTCCACGATCGACTACCTTCGTGCCATGGCGATCCGGGTCCTCGAGGAGACTGGTCTCTTGCCCCATCTGAACCCCGGGGTCATGACCTGGGAGGAGATCCAGCGGCTCAAGCCGGTGGCCCCTTCGATGGGCATGATGCTTGAGACCACGGCGGCACGCCTTTGGTCGGAGAAGGGCGGTCCGCATTACGGATCCCCTGACAAGGACCCTGCGGTGCGCTTGAGGGTGCTCGAGGATGCGGGCCGTTCGAACGTACCCTTCACGACCGGAGTACTGCTCGGTATCGGCGAGACGTACGCGGAAAGGGTGGACGCAATATTCGCGATCAGGGCGGCCAGCCGCCGTCATGGCCATGTCCAAGAAGTCATCGTTCAGAATTTCCGGGCCAAGCCGGCGACGGCAATGATGCGGGCAACGGATCTGGAAACGATGGAGTACGCGGCGGCGGTGGCGGTCACACGGCTGGTTCTCGGACCGCAGGCCCGGCTGCAGGCGCCGCCGAATCTCACCGACGGGCACGAGCTGTCCCTGTTGGTGAGGGCCGGGATCGATGACTGGGGCGGGGTTAGCCCGCTTACCCCGGACCACGTCAACCCCGAGCGTCCCTGGCCGCATATCGAGGACCTGACCAGGCTGACCGCGGACGCTGGATTCACTTTGCGCGAGCGGCTTACCGCCCACCCCCATTTCGTGCGCACCGAAGAACCGTGGATTGACCCCAGGGTCCTCCCGCATGTCCGCGCCCTCGCTGATTCCGAGGGGCTGGCTGTTGAAGGCAGACTGCCGGTCGGGCTACCGTGGCAGGAACCGGACCCGGACTGGGCAGAGACCGGCGTCGGCAGGGTGAACCTGCACACCGAGATCGATACGACCGGACGCACCGGTGACCGCCGGAGCGACTTCGATGATGTGTACGGGGACTGGTCGGCGCTGCGGGAGGAGGTCCTTGCCTCGAAGCCTGCCAAGGTCGGCAGCAGCAACGCGGAAATCCGTTCAGCGCTTCGGCGGGCGGAGAATGATCCTGCGGGTTTGTCTGACGCGGACTATCTTGCGTTGCTGACTGCGGACGGTGCGGAGTTGGATGCCCTTGCGCTACTGGCGGACCAGATCCGCTTTGAGAGCGTCGGGGACGATATCGGCTACGTCGTCAACCGCAATATCAACTTCACCAATGTCTGCTACACGGGCTGCCGTTTCTGCGCCTTTGCCCAGCGCAAAACGGACGCGGACGCGTTCACGCTGTCGATGAAGCAGGTCGGCGATCGCGTGGATGAGGCGTGGTCCATCGGCGCCACGGAAATCTGCATGCAGGGCGGCATCCACCCGGATCTTCCCGGTACGGCCTACTTCGATCTTGCCAGGACTGTCAAGGAACGGCAGCCGGATATCCACCTTCACGCGTTCAGCCCCATGGAAATTGTGAACGGCGCCTCGCGGACCGGCCTATCGTTCGAGGACTTCCTGCTGGAAGCGAAGGCGGCCGGCCTCGACACGATTCCGGGCACGGCCGCTGAGATTCTGGACGATGAGGTGAGATGGATATTGACTAAGGGGAAGCTGCCCGCCGCAACCTGGATCGACATCGTCAAGACCGCGCACCGGATCGGCATCCGAAGTAGTTCCACCATGATGTACGGCCATGTCGACAACCCGTCGCACTGGGTCGGGCATCTGCGGACCCTGTCCCGTCTGCAGGACGAAACCGGTGGCTTTACCGAATTCGTGCTGCTGCCCTTCGTGCATACGAACTCGCCGGTCTATCTCGCTGGTGTTGCACGGCCCGGGCCCACAATGCAGGAAAACAGGGCTGTCCACGCCGTATCGCGCCTGATGCTGCACGGCCGGATCAACCATATTCAAACATCCTGGGTGAAGCTCGGCGTTGAGGGCACACAGTTGATGCTGCGCGGCGGCGCGGACGACCTTGGCGGAACGCTGATGGAGGAGACGATCAGCCGGATGGCAGGCGCTGACAACGGTTCGGAAAAGACCGTCTCCGAACTGGAGGACATGGTCAGGGCCATTGGACGCAATCCGCGGCAGCGGACCACCACCTACGGGACGCCGTCCGGGGAACGTGCCGCCGTCGCCCGTGAGAACGCCGCTGTCGGTTTTGGAGCGACAGGTAAGACCTTACGATTGCTGCCCATGGCGCTTTGACTTATGCGTCCACACCCCTGCGGAGAGTGGTCGGGCCACTCATAGGGCGGTGCGGCCACGGAAAATCCTGCCCCCGCTTCCGTGCGGACCGCACGGAAGCGGGGGCAAGATCCGTCTGAGAGGCAGGATCCGCGCGGATCAGCTACTGGTGTAGCCGGCGTCGGCGTGAATCACGCTCCCGGTGACATAGGAGGATTGATCGGAGGCCAGCCAGAGGCTTGCCTGGGCCACCTCATCGGCCCGGCCGATCCGGTTCAGCATGCTCATCTGGGGCGCAAAGTCGGCTTCGGTCTGCCCTCTTCGTTCCAACGAAGCCCGCAGCATCGGCGTGTCGATGGCGCCAGGGGCGACGGAGTTTACCCGGATGTTCTGTCCGCCATGTTCGAGGGCTGCCACCTTTGTCAGCCCGATGACGCCGTGCTTGGCTGCGACGTAGGCGGCCGCATTGGCGGCAGCACGGAATCCTCTGACCGAGGAAATATTGATGATGGATCCGCCGCTGCCCTGCCTGGTGAACTGCTGGAGTTCGTACTTGAGGGAGAGCGCGACCCCCTTGAGGTTGACGGACATCAGCCTGTCCCAGTAGTCCTCATCGAGGTCTTGAATCGGTCTGGTGTCGGGGGTCAGCGCCGCGTTGTTCACAGCCACATCTAGCCGGCCAAATCTGGCGACAGTGCTCTCCACCATTGCTTGGACCTGTCCGGACTTGGAAACGTCAACCTTGACAAAAAACGCTTCCCCTCCTGCGGCCTCGATCTCGGCGGCAGTCTGCCGTCCTTGGTCTTCGCTGAAGTCAGCGACCACCACCTGGGCGCCGGCTGCGGCGAATAGCTTGGCCGTAGCCGCCCCCATTCCCATGGCAGCGCCGGTAACGATGGCAACTTTGTCCTTCAGGACGGGATAGATCATGGTAAGTCCTTCATGTTCGGGATGTAGCAGGCGGGTAGATCAGCGAAAGGACGGCAGGACTTCGTTCTTGAACAGTTCCAGTGTCTTGAGGACCTGCTCCTGGCCGAGCTGGTACCACTGCATGCGCAGAGCGATGTAGGTCATTCCCTGCGCCTCAAGCGCTTTCAGCGCGACGACGGCGGTCGCCGGATCAGTAAACAGATACGATGCGTCTGCGGTCTCGGTCGCCGCCTGGTCCGTGGCCAGATGGGCATAGTTTCCGGTCTTGTCGGGAGCGTTGTACTTGGCGTACTCGCGGGAAAGGGAATTACGCGCCTCGATGCCGACGGCCCGTGCACGCTCGGCATCCGGGTCCAGCACCAGTTCGCGCCGCACCACGAACTCGGAGGCTTCGCCCCGGTTAAGTCGTTCGCGCTCGGCACGGTAGTGGCCCAGAACTACCTGTAGTTTTTCCGGCGTGACATGAGGGGGAACAATCCACGCGTCGCCCAGCCGGGCAGCGCGCTCGGCCCCCGTGCGGTGCGCCCCGGCGCCGATCCAGATCGGCGGGCCTCCTTGCTGCACGGGCACCAGGCTGATGCTCTCGTCCTCGAGCTGGAAATGCTCGCCCCGGAACGTTGTTGGGTCACCGGTCCAAAGCTGGCGTACCAGCCGAACACTTTCCTCAAAACGCCCGATTCGCTCATCCATTGGTACGCCAAACGACTTGAATTCATTCTCCCGGTAGCCCATGCCGAAACCGGCGATTGCGTTGCCGCCGGAGATGTGGTCCAACGTCGAAAATTCCTCCGCTGCGCCGACCGGGTGACGCAGCGGAAGGATGTACATGTTGGTGCCGAGCTTCATCTCGCCAGCATCCTGGGCAAGCGCAGAAAGCAGGTGCACCGGCTGAAGCGTGGGCATCCCGCCGAGATAGTGTTGCAGGACCCAGACTGAATCGATCCCGGCATCGCGGGCGGCCCGGACCTGCTCGCGCAGCATGGGAATGCGGTCCGCCGGCACTATGCCCTGCGGGAAATCGTTCATCAGGGCGAGCCCGAATTTGAGTGTCATTTTCTATCTCCTTCAGACTGCGGGTGCCAGGACGAGGGCGGCATCGACAATGACAGCCCCGCCCTGCCCTTTGGATGAAACCATGACCGGGTTAAGGTCGGCCTGAAGCAGCCAGGGAGAGGCGGCAAAGATCTGCGAGAACCGCGAAATCATTTCGACCAGCGATTCCACGTCGCATTCAGCGCCCCGGTAGCCGTGCAGCACCTGTCCGATTGCCAGTTGGCCGAGGGCTTCGCGTGCCTCGTCAACATCAATGGGGCACTGCCGGAATACGACGTCGTTCATCAGTTCGGCGAGGACACCTCCTGCTCCGATCATCACCAGGGGACCGAAAGCCGGGTCCCGGACTCCGCCGATGATTACTTCGGTGCCTGTCCTGAGCTCGGTCAGGAGCAATCCTTGCGATTCCAGTCCGTGTTCAGCCGTTATCGTGGCGAAATCCTCGATGACCCGGGCGAGTTCGGCTTCGTCACGCAGGCCGACCCGGACAAGCCCCAGCTCGGATTTGTGCACCACATTGGTGCACAGCTGCTTCGCCACCAAGGGCCAGCCGAGGTCCGCTGCGCGCTTGGGCGCCTCCGCCGGGTCCTTGAGCAGGACCTCCCGCGAAACCGCGAGGCCGTGCAGTGCCAGGAAAGCCTTGGACTGGTTCTCCGTGGGGATATCTCCGGTCAGGGCGGCCGGGCGGGGCAACGGCACGCCGGCGCCGTCGCCGCCGGGCTGCCAGTCCCGCCGCAGGCGGGCCAGGCGGGCCAGGCCGGCGAGGGCCTCGAGGGCAGCGTCGACGGAGCCGAAATGGGCCGTCTGGCTTGCGGCGAGTAATTCTTCGGCCCGTTCCGTCAGATGGGCCGCCGTCCAGGACGAAATTACGGTTGGTTTCGTGCTGGCCTCGGCCGCCGTTACGAAATGCGTCAACAGCCGTTCGCTGTCCTGCGGACCCCAGGTCGGGATGGCATAGAGGACCATATCGAATTCCGGGGCGCCCTCCAGCTCGCCCAGAACCTTCAGCAGGAATTCAGGATCCCCAATGACCTGACCGGTCAGGTCGAACGGATTACTGGGAGTGCCGAAGCGCATGGTCCGCGAGAGCTCATCGGCGGTGGCGCTGGAAAGAGGGAGCACGGAAAGCCCGAGCTCGGTGGCGCGGTCCGCCGCGTAGCTACATTCACCGCCAGACGGCGAAACTATCAGCAGGCGGTTGGAAGCCGGCAGCCCCACCCTGGTGAGGAGCTCGGCAGTATCCATGAGCGCATCGACCGAATCGATCTCAAGGACTCCCAACTGGTGCATGACGTTCCGGAAGACGGCGTGGGAGCCAGCCAGTGCACCCGTGTGGCTCAATGAGCTCCGCTGGCCTGCATCGGAGCGCCCTACCTTGAGCGCGAGAACAGGCTTCCCCGCCCGGTGTGATTTGGCCACTGCAGCCTTGAACGCGGCAATGTCGCGCAGTTCCTCCACGAATAGCGCGATCACTTTGGTCTCCGGATCATCGGCCAAAGCATCGATAAGTTCGGCGACGTTGATATCGCACTCGTTACCCACACTGACAAACCCGCGGATGCCGATCCCGCGTCCCTGGGCCCTGTTAAAGAGATTCACGGCCATCCCGCCACTCTGGCTTATGATGCTGATGTTCCCAGCGGTATAGGCGTCCGTGATGTTCGACGTCGGACAGCCCACAACGTTATCCGTCACGCTGACCGCTCCGATGCAATTGGGCCCGATCACCCGGCTGCCCCTTGCTTTGGCGATCGCAGCAAGCTCCTGCTGCCGTGCACGTCCCGCGTCGCCGTCGTCTGCGAATCCCGCGGAACACACCGTGATGACTTTGACCCCGGCGTCGGCGCATTCACGCACGGCATCTGCCACGAGTTCGGCCCGGACCAGCACGTACGCGGCGTCAATGGGCTGGCCAATCCCGGCAACAGTCGGATAGCACCGGTACCCCTCGAGCTCCTCGTAGCGCGGGTTGACCGGAAAAATCCTGCCGTTGTAGCCCGTCCGGACCAAGTTTGCCAGTGATCGTCCGGAGTACCCGTAGCCGTTCCCCGAGGCGCCGATGATCGCAATGGAGCGCGGAGCCAGTAGCGCATCAAGATCCAGAGGCAGGTGCCCAACGGTGGCGTCGCTGCCGGCCGGGAGGCCCGCCGCCCCGGGCAGGGTTTCTTCACTCAACGGCTTTTCCTATCGGTTTGAGGAGCATGGAAAGGGGCTGTTTAGAGCAGTTTTGCCAGCGCATAAGCCTGCCTGGTAGCGAAGACCAGCCGGCGCGGCGCGAATGCGTCGCCGAGGAGATGCACGTTGTCCCGGCTTCCGTGGAGAGTTTCGAAGAGGGCGCTCTCAGATGTGCCGCCGCAGGCCAGCACGACGGAATCGAAGCCGCCGAGGCTTTCCTCGACGCCGGAGTACACATTGCGAGTCTTAACGGTTCCGGCATTGATGGCCGTGACTTCCTCCATGAACCGGAATTGGACCTTCTGCGTGCTGAGTCTGCCGAGGATACCGCCGACAATATAGCGTCCGAGCAGCTGCGCCGGACCCGCCGTCGCGTAAATGACTTTCACCTGGTGGCCGCGTGAACTCAGATAGTCCGCAAGCGCCAGCGGCGGCATATGGTCATCCTGGGCCACGATGATGACACGCTTACCGACAGCGACTTTGCCGTTGAGGACATCGCGGATTTCCAGCACGGACTCACTCTGTGCCCCCGCGATCGGCGGACGCCGCGCCGCAGCGCCGGTGGCGACGGCCACGATGTCGGCGTCCTCTGCAAGGACGTCTTCGGCGGTACCCGTCTGGCCGAGACGGATCTTGACGCCAAGATTCTGGAGCCGGTTCTGCTGCCAATCCAGATACGTCCCGAATCGTTCATGCTTCGGGGCGGCAACGGCGATGCGCAGCTGGCCGCCAAGTTGTTCCTGTGCCTCCCAGAGATCCACGGTGTGGCCGCTCTCGGCTGCGAGTCCGGCCAGCTCCAGTCCGGCCGGGCCGCCGCCGATGATCAGCAAACGCTTCGGGGTGGCCGAGCGGAACCATGGCCCCTCGACTTCCTTGCTGGCATGGGGATTGACGGCGCAGCCGAAGGGTAGCCCGTCCACGTAGCGGCGGTTGATGCATTCATTGCCCCCGACGCACGGCCGGATCTCCTCCGTGCGCCCTTCCGCGGCCTTGATGAGAATCTCGGGATCTGCGATGTAGGCCCTGGCCATCCCCACGACGTCGGCAGTGCCCGAGGCCAGGATTCGTTCCGCGAGTTCCGGCGTGTTGATCAGCCCGGTATGCACCACGGGCAGGGACACGGCGCGCTTGAGGTCTCCGGCCAAATCCGACCATTGCCCGGCGTCGAAGAAGTGCGGCTGGATGTAGCTCGGGTTCCCCCATGGCGTGCCGACTACCGCGTGGATGAAATCAATCAGCCCGGTGGACTCGAGGTATTGGGCAATTTCGATGCCGCCTGCAGCGTCATACCCGCCCGGAACCTCCTCCTTGAGGTTCAACCTGACGCCGACCGCCATCGAACTGCCCACGGCCTCGCGGATGGCGGTGAGGACCTCCACGACGAATCGGGCGCGGTTCTCCAGCGATCCGCCGTAGGCATCCTCGCGGACGTTTGTCAGGGGCGAAAGGAACCATTCCAACATGTCGTCATGGTTGATATGTAGTTCGATGCCGTCGAGCCCCGCGAGCTGAGCCTGGCCGGCGGAGAACTTGTACTCCTGCACGAACCACGCGATTTCCCTGACGGTGAGCACGTGTGGCATGACGTTGTTCACCGGGGAGCTTACGCGGGCCGAGGGGGCGTGCGGAAACCCGCCAATCATGGTCATTTGGCACGTGACGACCGCCCCGGCAGCATGCAGCGTCTCCGTGACTTTCTGCACCCGGTCTACGAAGTAGGGGAGCCTGAAGTAGCCCTTGGTCTCGGCGCTGACGCCCGACGGCTCAAAGCCGGGAATGAACTGGTTCTGGATGCGTCCGGTGACCCCGCCGACCCACGCCACACCGGCCTTGGCCCGTGACTCCAAATAGGCTATCGCCCGCGCCGCATCATTCTCATCCGTGCCCCAGAGATTGCCGATGGCGGAATTGTGGGGAGGCATCATGACCCTGTTGCGCAGCTTCATCGGACCAAGCTGAATCGGTGAAAACAGATGCGGAAAGCGAGTCTCCTTCAGAAATCGATGGTCATGATTCATATAGTTAACTTAGAACCGGCGGCCAGCTCCGTCAAGGGCAGGACCCGCGAGCCAGGGGCTCCCAGGCCGACCCTTCAGGTGGGCTAGCCGGGACGGAAGGCCGATTGCTTCCCACGCCAAGAATGGGAAGAAACTGCCTACAATGGCCGCGAAGCGTAATTCATGCGCATAGACTCTTGACAGGCCGATCATTCAGACAAATGATGAGGGCCTGGCCCCACCCCTACGAAGTTTGGAGTTCCCATGTCGGCATCCGGTATCAACGTCGAGGAGTACAGGGGAGTCGTCCGCATCACGATTGAGCGGCCTGAACGGCGCAATGCGTACGACCTCGAGATGGCGAATGCGATGATTGCGGGGCTTCACGGGGCTTCCGGTGCGGAGGCTGTGGTCATTACCGGTAGCGGCGGGTCTTTCTGCGCGGGTGGCGCCCTTGGCCAACTCAGCAATCCGGATCCAGGCCAGTTGCGTGAGCTTTTCACGACGTCGCTGCGGCTTGTGGACGCCATCCGAGCCTGTCCGAGGCCCGTTATTGCGGCCGTGGACGGCCCTGCTGCCGGTGGAGGCAATGAACTCGTTATTGCCTGCGATTTTGCCATCGCCACCGAGCGGTCGACTTTTGGCCAGACCGGGCCGAGGGTCGGATCCGCCCCGGTCCTTGGCGCGACTAATCTTGCGGCAGTTCAAATAGGTGAAAAGCGTGCGAAGGAGATGTCCCTCATGTGCCGGCGCTACACCGCGGAGCAGGCCTATTCGATGGGCCTCATCAATGAAGTTGTGGCGGACGGCGAACTGGATGCGGGCGTTGATCGATGGCTTGCGGAGATCCACGATTTGAGCCCCCGCTATCTTGAAATTGCCAAGGTGAGTTCGAATCTCTGGTGGAACGCCTCGAAGGACAATATGCAGGCGGGCCTCGAGTCCCTGATCCAGGCCATTGGCAGTGATGATATGCGTGAGGGTGCCCAGGCATTCATCGAAAAACGCAAGCCCAACTTCCGCGGGACAGCAGCCCAAACAGCGCGCGAGGGTGTGGCGCAGACCGTCTGACTTCTCGGTTCCAAGCGGAAGTCCCGGGTCCCACAGCGGCGGAGCCCGGGACTTCCGTGTGTCGGTGCGGACAGTGGCCAATATGCCTCATGTTGGGGCCTTCCATGCCGGGGCTTTCCAATTCGGAAATAATCTAGGATAATGAATACAACTAACGTGCTTATCTCGCGGACCGGCACCTTGCCGGGCCCGGCGCGGTGGCTGCGACAGATAGATGTACTGACCGACCGACTGAGTGGAGGTGGGGACCGTGACGGTTTCCGTAGTGGATGAGCATTCCGAGATTCGTGAGCTGGCGGCGCAGGTGGCCGCCGGGGTGTATGGCCCGATGGCAGAGGAACTGGATGTGACGCGGACGCCCATTTCTGTCGTGGAGCGGCGGCGGTTGGGTGAACTGGGGTTCCTTGGCATTACGCATCCGGAGCGGTTCGGCGGTGCTGGCGCGCCGCTGTCACAGGCGCTGACTGTCATCGAAGAATTTGCAAAGGTGTGCCGGCCGGCGGCGTTCCAGATTTTTGAGTCAAATACGGGTCCGGCCCAGGTAGTGAACCATCTGGGCACGGAGGAGCAGCGAGAACGATGGTTGCCCGATATTGTCTCGGGGGAGCGGACGATGGCTGTAGCCATTTCAGAGCCCGACGCGGGGTCTGCGGCGACGGATGCGAAGACTACGGCTCGGGCAGTGGGCGAAGGGTTCGTGGTGAACGGCGCCAAGCGGTGGATTTCCAACGGCGGGGAGGCCGATCATTACCTGGTCTATGCCCGTCTTTCGGATGCTCCGGGAGCTAAGGGGATCGGCGCGATCGTCGTCGACAAGTCCATGCCGGGGGTCAGCTTCGGAGCTCCGGAGCGATTGATGGGCTTTCGTGGCATTCCCTCCGCCGATGTGATCTTTGATGACGTGCTGGTCCCGCGGGAGAACGTGGTGGTGCCGGCCGGTGAATTCAGTTCCCTGTTCGGGGCTTTCTCGATCGAACGGATGGGGAACGCAACGATGTCGTTGGCAATCGGCCAGGCGGCGTTGGATAAAACGCTGGTCTATGTGCAGGAGCGCTTCCAGTTCGGTAAACCGCTGGTGGAGTTCCAGTCGATTCAGATGATGGTGGCGGACATGGTGCTACAGGTCGAAGCCGCCCGGCTGCTGGTGGAACGTGCCGCCGGCAGCGGGAAGGACGGTTTGCCGGATGCGCTGCAGGTATCTCTGGCCAAGTGCACGGCAAATGAAATGGCGAAAAAGGTCACCGATCTGGCGATCCAGGTCCATGGCGGGAACGGCTACACCGAGGAATACGGCCTGGAGCGGCTGCACCGCGATGCCCATGGCTGGGCCATTGCCGGCGGCACGCCGTCGATGCAGCGGATCCGTATCGTCTCGGAAATGCTCGGGCGCCGCTTCGACCAGCGCCGCTAAATGCCGCACCCGGCATGGCCGGTGGATCATTGTGTTTTGAATTCAGTTGGTAACAAAGTCAGGATGGATTGATATGGACGTGGATACGCGAGTTGATCTGGATGTTGCGGGCCCAGCATTTGACCTGGGGGAGCACCATCTGAAGATCCAGGCGGAGGCTCGCGCGTTGACGGCGCAGGTTGGCGCGATGGCGCACGAGGCCGATGCCTCGTCGGTGCTGCACCAAGGTATGGCGGCGGCCTTGCGGGACTCCGGGCTGGTGGGGCACGCGGTTCCGGCAGCCTACGGGGGCTATTCGGAGACGTTGGATCCGTTGGCGATAACCGTAATCCGGGAAGCATTGATGTATGGGTCGGCGCATCTGGATTCACTGTTCGGAGTCCAAGGCATCGGCTCATACACCCTGGCGGTGGGCGGCCGCGAGGAGCTGAAGGAATACTGGTTGCCGCGGGTTGTCTCGCTGGAAGCAATCGCGGCAATTGCCTTGACTGAGCCTGGAGTCGGCTCGGATCTGCGGGCGGTTACCACCGTGATTGAGCAGGTGGCAGGCGGATTGCGCGTACGGGGACGTAAGTCGTTCATTACGAACGGCGGAGCGGCGTCGTTCTATTGTGTGTTGGGCCGGGAAGGCGACGGATACTCGATGGTTCTGGTCCCGGCCGATGCGCCTGGCCTGCGGGTCCGGGCCGGGGACGACCTGATAGCCCCCCATATCCTCGGCGAACTGGAGTTTGATGATGTCATCGTTCCCGACAGCCACCGGCTGGGGGTTCCGGGGAAGGCCTTTTCCTTGATGCTGCAGGCTCTGGCCGTGTTCCGGGTTTCGGTGGCTGGGTCCGCAGTGGGTCTTGCGCAGGCAGCGCTGGACGAGGCCTTGGCGCATGCGCGCACCAGGGAACAGTTTGGCGCGCCCCTGATTGAGCTTGGTTCCGTATCCCAAGCCCTGGCACTGTGCTGGGCCGAAGTTGAAACGGCACGGGCGATGGCGTACCGGGCGGCGTCCCTGGCCCGAACTGATCCGCTGGCGCATCTGGATCTTTCCTCCATCGCGAAGATCAGTGCGACAGAGACCGCGGGCAGGGTCGTGGACCGGTGTGTCCAGGTCATGGGCCGCTTCGGCCTGGTCCGAGGTTCCAAGATCGAGCGGCTATACCGCAATGCCAGGCCGTTGCGGATCTATGAAGGGGCAACCGAGGTGCTGCTGGATTCCCTGGCCCGGCGGCTGCGCAAGGGGCCGAAGTGATGAGTGATGTGATCATTGACGCCCATACCCATGTCTGGCCCGATAGGATTGCCGGGCTCGCTCTGCACTCAAACCCCGTGCCGGGGCTCAGCCCCCGGGGGGACGGGACTGTGGACGGGCTGAATGCCGCGATGGAAGCGGATGGAGTCGACGTCAGCTGCTGCCTGGGCATCGCGAACGAGGCTCGGCACGTGGACTCGGTGAACCGGTTCGTCGCTTCGCTGCGTAGTGAGCGCCGGCATCCGGTGGGCACTGTCCATGTCGATCTGAGCGTTGCGGAGAACATGGAAAGCCTGCGCCGCCACGGGATCAGGACCGTGAAACTGCATCCGTTGTTTCAGAACTTCGCGCTTAACGATCCGCGGCTTTGGAACATTCTGGAGGCCTTTGGGAGCGACATTGCGGTGATTACGCACGTTGGGGGCGGCGGCAATGCGCATACCAACGCGCTTTCCAGTCCGAAAATGATTGCGGACATTGCCCGGCAGTTCAAGGATCTGACCCTGATGGCCTGCCACTTCGGCGGCTACAAGATCTTCGACGACGCCGAGGATGTGCTCTCCGGGGCCGACGTCATCCTGGAAACCTCGTGGCCTCCGACCCTTGCCACCCTTGCCCCCGAACGAGTCAAGGCACTTATCCGCCACCACGGTGCTGAACGCATCATCTTCGGTTCCGACTGGCCTATGACCAGCCCCGCCGAGGAAATAACCGCAATCCAGCGTCTCGGCCTCACCGATAGCGAAACCGCCCAGATCCTCGGTGGGAATTTGAGCAGGATCCTGGGCCTTTCCACCGGCTGAAATCCACGTTCCGGCGCTACAACCGAGGACTCGGCTGTAGCGGGCTCAAGCTGCGCAACCTCCTAGACGGGTAATGTGCGGGCGGGGTTTGGCTGTTGGTCGGTCGTGGCCCCTAGACTCAACCCCAGCAGTGCGCGACACACGTCACAATCTGATTTCCCTTCTAGATCTCTTCTTACAAGGAAAAAAATCTAGTATAACTATACTAATCAAGTTTCGGAATTGCGGTGAGATCAGCTGGTGGCCAACGAGGGTCGCCGGCACTGCGATCCGCCGACGCCGACTGCGATCTGCCGATGCCGGCACTGCGATCTGCCGATGCCGACTGCGATCTGCCGATGCCGGCACTGCGATCTGCCGATGCCGGTACCTCAGGACGAGGCGCGCGGATGTATTTCAGCAAGATTCTTTCCATTAGATATGAATTCCAAGGAGAAAGGACCCGGATCATGGGCCTGACTGGACGTATTGCATTGATTACCGCTTCAGGATCGGGAATGGGGCGCGCAGTCGCCCGCCGGCTCGCTGCCGACGGCGCCCATGTGATTGCAGCCGATATCAACGACGTTGGCGTCAAGGAAACCATTCAACTGATCGAAGATGCCGGCGGCAGCGGTGAGACGGCAGTAGGGGACGCGTCAAACGTCCAGTACCTGACTGACCTTATCGAGGGCATCGACGCACGGCACGGCAAACTTGATATTCTGCACAACCATCTTGGAATGCCTGGGCCCGGCGGTGTCACTGTCTCGGAAGCTGAATGGGACAAGAACATCACCATCAACATGAAATCGGCATTCTTCACGTCCGGCCTGGCGATGCCTCTGCTGAAGAAGAGTGGCAAGGGCTCGGTAATTTTCACGGCCTCCACCTCGGCCATTGTCGGCTCCCCGTTTTCGCCGCTGTATTCAATGACCAAAGGCGCCATTGTTTCCTACGCCCGTGCGCTGGCCTTGGCCGGGGCGCCGGACAACATCCGCGTCAACTCGATTTGTCCCGGATCGGTTGACACCCCGATGCTGCCGACCTTCTTTGGCCGCGAGGCAGGAGCAAGCATCGAGGACTTGATGTCCAATTTCATCGCCCTCATCCCTCTTGGTAGGCCGGCCCAGCCGGAGGAGATCGCTTCGGTCGTCGCCTTCCTTGCCGGTGACGATTCCAGTTTCGTGACCGGAGTGAATATTCCGATCGACGGCGGCTTGACCGCCAAGTAGTAGCAGCCTGTCTTTTTTGATCTGGTCCATAAGGAGTTCTACCGTGCGGAATTATCGTGGAGCCATTGCCGCTCTTGCCGTCTCTGTCCTGTTTCTCTCGGCCTGTGGGGGGACCGGGGTGGCGGAAACAGGAAATACCACCTCGGCCAGTTCCGTCGATGAAGCCTCGCGGGAGTTGATTGATGCGGCGAAGACCGAAGGCAGCGTCGTATGGTATTCGTCGATTCCGCAGGCTCCGACGGAGGCGGCCGCATCCGCATTCGAAAAGAAGTACGGTGTCACGGTCGAGGTTGTCCGGGCCTCATCGGAAATCCTCGAACAGCGCTATTCAACGGAGCGCGACACCGCAAAAGTCGTCGGAGACGTCCTGACTGTTCCTGAGTCGTATATCCTTTCGGACTATCTCAAGAAGTCGTGGCTGGCTCCTTTTGACAGCAAGACGATGCCGGCCTTGAACCAGTGGCCCAGTAAATATCTCTACGAAGATTCTTACGCCCTGGTGAATGTTCAGCCGATCGGTGTCGCCTACAACACCGATCTGGTCAAGGGGGACGAGCTCAAGAGCTGGGAATCGGTCCTCGACGCAAAGTACAAGGGCAAGATTGTCCTGGCGGATCCTGGGGCTATTGTGCCGTGGACCGAACTGCTGCGGCTCCTGAAAAACACCTACGGCGAGAAATACCTTACCGATTTCAAGGACCAGAAGTTCCAGCTTCAGCCCTCGGCTGTGCCTGGCACTCAGCAGGTTGCCGCCGGGGAGTCCGCGCTGGCTTTCCCCTCGCTGTATTCAGTAGTAAATCCGCTCAAGGAAAAGGGGGCTCCGATCGACATCAAGTTCTTTTCTCCCACGTCGGGCGTCCAGCAGTTCACTGCGATGAGCAAGGGCAGCTCGCATCCGAAGGCTTCGGCTCTGTTTGTGAACTACCTTCTTTCGACCGAGGGCCAGAGCGTGCTTAACCAGGGCGTCGCTGCATCGGTGCTTCCTGACGTGCCCGGCACCGTGGCATTGCCCAGCGATTACCAGCTGCCGGATCTGCTCAAGGCCAAAGATGAGCAGAAGGCCCTGCTTTCCCTTCTTGGACTCTAAGATCCACGCACTTTCCGATAGACAAGGAACCATCCCATGACCGAGACTCTGGTCAATCAAGACCTCGAAGCCCCAGCCGGGACCCGTCTCGGAGTGGAGATCTCCGGGCTGCGGAAGCACTTCCACGATCCCCATTCGGCTGCAATGGTCGCCGCCGTCGACGACGTCCAGCTGAGCATTCCCGAAGGGCAGTTCTGCGTCCTTCTGGGGCCCAGCGGCTGCGGCAAGACCACTCTTCTGCGTTGCATCGCGGGTCTTGAACAGCCCTCAATGGGGTCCATCATCGTAGACGGCGTAACGGTGTTCAACGGGGCAAAAATCGATCTGGAACCACAGCAACGCCCCATCGGGATGGTGTTCCAGAACTACGCGCTCTGGCCTCACATGGACGTGGCCGCGAATGTGGCGTTCCCGCTGCAGTCCGGGCCACGCTCCGAGCGCCTGTCGAAAGAAGAGATTGCGGACAGGGTCAAGCATGTCCTTGAGGTCATGGGGATCGGCGGTCTGGGCAAGCGCCGGATCGGTCAGCTCTCCGGCGGCCAGCAGCAGCGCGTCGCCCTGGCGCGTGCCGTTGCAGCGGGGAACAAGGTGGTCCTCTTCGACGAACCACTGTCGAATATCGACGCGAAGGTGCGTGAGCAGTTGCGCCGGGAACTCCGCACCATGCAGCGGGAACTTGGATTCACCGCCGTTTACGTAACGCATGATCAGGCGGAGGCCATGGAGATGGCCGATATCGTCGCCGTGATGAGGGAGGGACGCGTAGCGCAGCTCGGAACCCCCGAAGAAATCTACTTCCATCCCAAGACCCGCTATGTGGCGCAGTTCATCGGCGCCACGAATATCGTTCCGGTGACGGACCGGACGCCGGCCGGGCTTCCAGCAGGGAGGGTGGGGACCGAAATCGGTGAATTCACTGTGGCAGAGCGGCAGGCGCCTAACACCGCTGCGCAAAAAACCGTGGTGATCTCGAAGGCCCAGCACTGGTGGATAGCCCCGGACGCCGATACCGACGCGGGGGCCAACGCCTGGGTGGGGACCCTGGAATCAACCAGCTTTATGGGAACCCACACCGAGTATGCGGTACTGGTCAAGGGTCACCATCTCCGGGTCTGGGGCAACGGCTCCTTCTCCGGGGTCATTGGCGATCAGGTGGCGGTGGGCGTCGCACCCGAGCACGCTGAGGTGGTTATCGATGACTCTCATTGAGGCACGTCCGCAGGAGACTGCGCGGCAGGCCAGCGTCGGGAAGCCGTCCGGTCCGAAGAAAAAGTTCTCCCTGTTCAACGGCTTCGGCTGGTTGGTAACGGCATTGCTGTGCTTCTTCATCGTCTATCCGCTGGTCAGAACCCTTATGAGGGTCCTGGGCTTTGATAACGGATGGCAGTTGCCGCAGCTTCTGGCGGTGTGGACCAGGCCCGAGACCCTTCAATCCTTGGGCAACCTGCTGATCGCCGTCGGTATTGGTGGATCACTGGCCATGGTGGTCGGATCGTTCCTGGCATGGCTTAATGTCCGTTCGGATGCAAGGATCGGATGGGCAGCGGATGCTTTGCCGCTGGTATCCCTCTTTGTGCCGGCAATCGCCAGCGCCGTGGGCTGGGTTTTTCTGGCCAGCCCGCAGGCGGGATTCCTGAATGTGGTTATTCGGGGGTTACTGTCCTGGTTCGGCGTCGAGCAGACGCAGGGGCCGATTAACATCTTCACGTGGCCCGGGCTGGTCTTTGTCTACGTTCTCTTTCTTACGCCATATGCTTATCTGGCCGTCTCGACCGGGCTGCAGTCCTTGGACCCGGCCTTGGAGGAGGCTTCCCGCATGTCAGGGCACGGGCCGTTCGCCACGGTATTCAAGGTAGCCCTGCCGAATCTGGTGCCGGCACTCGGAGCGGCTGCCGTCCAAGTGCTCACCATCGGGTTCGCGCTGTTTGCGGCACCCGTCGTAATCGGGACAGCGGCAGGAATCGAGGTGCTCCCGGTATCGATCGTCTACGCCCTGACACGGGAATATCCGCCGGACCTCTACTCCGCGGTAGGGATGTCATTGGTTCTGGTCTTCCTCGTCGTGATGGCTTCCCGGTCACTGAAGAAGCTCACAGAGAAAGGCAATTACGCCAAGATCGGTGGCCGGGGCGCCCGCCACAACCTTGTGAAACTTGGAAAGTGGAAATGGCCGGCACGCGCCGTAATGGTGGGTTACCTGGCGCTGACTTCATTGCTGCCCTTCGTCGGTCTGCTGTTTGTTTCTCTGCAAGGTTTTTGGAGCGCGAAAGTCAATTGGAACACGCTCAGCTTCGATAACTACGCTGCCATCGGCAAGCAGGCTCTCCTGAAGCAGGGCCTGACCAACTCTTTGCTGCTGGGCCTGGGCGTGGCCACAGTCACCGTTCTGATCACTGCCATCACCGCGCATTTGATCCACCGGCGCAACAACCGGCTCAACCGCGCCATCGATGCCGTCCTGAAAGTCCCGGCTGCGATTTCGCATATCGTCGTTGGCATCGCCTTCCTTGTGGCTTTCAGCGGAGAGCCTTTCAAGCTCAATGGCACGCTGCTGCTGCTGCTGCTCGCCTACGTGGTCATTTTCGTTCCCCAGGCATCGCTGTACGCCAACTCAGCCGTTCAGCAGATCAGCAAGGAAATGGTGGAGGCCGCTGAAGTGTCGGGGGCCCGGCCGGGGCGGATTTTCTTCAAGGTTGTCCTGCCCCTGATGCTGCCCTCACTCGTTGCGGCCTGGGCGCTGTTGTTTGTCCTCGCAGCCAGCGAGGTAAATGCTTCTTCCCTGCTGTCCGGCCCGGGAGCACCTGTGGTCGGCATGGCAATCCTCGACCTTTTCAGCAACGGTACCTATCCGCGGCTCGCGGCGTTGGGCGTCGTCATCTCCCTGATTTCCAGTGTCGTGGTCATTTCCGTGCTTGTCATCGGCCGACGCGGCAACCGCAGGTCCTAGTAGGCCCGCGGCAGGATATCCCCAAATGAACGGAGCTCGACATGCGTCAGGTTGGAGTAGACGACCTTGAGGATCTGCGCGGGGTAGCGCTGGGCCGGGGCGAGCAGTCGGAACTGCTCTCCACCCAGACAGAGTGCACCTTTGTCTTTACCAACGCGACCGGATGGCCCAGCGGGGTGGTGATGAGCTTCGTGGAGATCGATGGAGGGTTCTGGCTCACGGCGGTCGAAGGCAGGGCCCATGTGCGTGCCATGGCCTCGGAGCCCCGGGTCAGCCTGGTCGTTTCCAATGCCGGGACGCCGCTGCCGGGGCGCCGGATGCTCGCTTTGCGGGGAGTAGCTACCGTCCACCGTGATGCGGATACAAAAGCCTGGTTCCTCAAGCGCTTCGCTGCACGGCAGCAGCCGGAGGACCCCGCGGGTTTCGTCAGGCTGCTGGACAGCCCCAACCGGATAGTTATCGAGGTCCGCCCTACGGCAGTTGCGGTCAGCCATGACTCCAGCAAGATCGCCGGCAACGGGCGGGGGGGCCAGCCCAGCATCTGAGGCTTTCGGGCACTCCCGTCAGATCCTGCCGCAGCCCGGGCCCTTCTACTCTGAAGGACGCGGGCTGCCGCCGGGAGCGGGGCCAACGGCCCGGGCAAAGTGGCCCTGCCGCGGGGGCTCCGCGTCTTGGAGATGCTGGAGATCTGGCCCTAGCGGCGCGAAGTGATCTTCAAACCCCAGTCTCTATTCTAGGCGCATCATTGTCAGAGTCCCGCGAATGATGTTACCGTTCATAAGTGTTACCGCCGCCACAAATCCGGGCGACGGCTCCGCATGGGCCGTTGTCTTTGACCGCCTTTGGAGGCACTGCAATGACCCAGATCGACATCGCTGTCGAAACTGCCACCTACCGGACAGCAACCGCTGGCCGCGGCGTGGTGGTGACGGGCGCCGCCCGCGGGCTGGGCAAAGCCATCGCCGAGCGGTTCGCGGCAGACGGTTCCGCCGTCGTCGCCGTGGACCTGGCCGGGGAGGCGCTGGAGCGCACGGTGGGCCAGCTTGGAACCGGGCATGCAGCCATCGTCGGAGACGCTGGGGATCCGGCTGTACTCGCAGCAGCCTGCCTGGAGGCGGAGCGCCTCGGCGGCGGGCTGAAGGCTTTCATCATCAACGCCGGCATTGCGCTGCCGGGGGACACCCTGGATTTCCCGCTGGAGGATTGGGACCGGGTTCTGTCTGTCAACCTGCGTGCGGCCTTCCTGGGCGCCCAGGCCGCGGGAGCCCGGATGGGACCGGGCGGAAGCATCGTCATGCTTTCCTCGATTTGCGCCACACAGGGTTTCGCGGCCCGCGCTGCCTACTGCGCCTCAAAAGCAGGTATCGAGGGACTGGTCAGATCCCTGGCCACGGAATGGGGCCCCCGCGGGATCCGCGTGAATGCCGTGGCACCGGGCACAATTACCACCGAGATGCAGGCGTCCATGGTCGCCAGCGGCAGAGTGTCGCTGGAAACCTACCTGGAACGGATCCCGATGGGGCGGATCGGCCATCCGGGAGAAATTGCCGATGCCGTCGCCTACCTGGCCTCGGAACAGGCCGGTTACATCAGTGGAGTAGTACTCCCCGTCGACGGCGGCTGGGCAGGCTCGGGGCTGCGCAGCACAACGAGTGAAATTTTCTAATAACTGATGCCGTCCAACGGGACGGCATCTGCCCCTATCAGGTGCCTACAGATGAGGTTCAGCAATGGTTCAAGTTGGTTTGCTGCTAAGTGATGTGCCAAAGACGGTGTCCCCCGCCCAGCAGTTCAAGGATGTCCTGCGTATCGTGGAGGCCGCCCAGAACAACGGGTTCACCTACATCGCCATCGGTCAGCATTTCCTCTACGGAGAACTCCGGTGGCTGCAGCCGGTCCCGCTGCTGGCGCGTTTGGCAGCCGAAGTAGATCCGCATGTGAAGCTCGTGACCCAGATCATGATCGCCCCCTTGTACCACCCGGTCATGCTGGCTGAAGAGATTGCCACCCTGGACGTGGTGACCGAAGGCCGGCTGATCTTCGGTGCGGGGCTGGGCTACCGTCCGGAGGAATTCGACTATTTGGGCGTTCCCTACAAGGAACGTGCCGGCCGCTTCGACGAGTCCCTGGAGCTGATGAAGAAGCTCTGGACCGAGGAAACGGTGAACCACTCCGGCAAATACTGGCAGTTGGAGAATGTCCGTCCGCACTTGTTCCCGGTGCAGCAGCCGCATCCGCCGATCTGGATCGGGGCACACGCCATGGCCGGTGTGCGGAGGGCTGCGAAATACGGCGACGCCTATGCCTGCCCGCCGGAGACACCGAAGCATGAGGTTGCCGAGCGGTTCGCTGTTGTGCGCGATGGATTCATCGAGCGCGGCAAGGAGTTCACCCCGCAGCCACTGCGGCGCAACTGTCTTGTCGCCGACACCCGCGAGCAGGCCATGGTCGAGTATGCGCGCGTTGCGCAGGGACGCTACCTGACCTATGCGCAGAAGGGCCTTAGCGTCATGCAGGATACGGACCTTCAAAACGAGTTCGCGAAGGCAGTGTCCGGCCACGCCGTCATCGGGTCCCCCGAGGAGGTAGTCGCCGAGCTGACCGACCTGGTGGAGACACTGCCGGTGGATCCGCTGCTGCTGCGCCCCCAGTGGCCGACGATGAGCGCGGACGAGACCATTGCGGCCATTTCCCGACTGGGCCGAGAGGTCGTGCCGGCGATGAACGCACTCACCGCCCGCACCGACATTCCCGAGGCATCTTTCGCCGGAGGTGCCCGATGAGCGCCCAACGGCAGGTCTACACCGACCTGGTGCCAACGTTCCCGGACCCGGAAACCTGGACTTTGGACCAGGTGCTGCGGCATCATGCCAGCGTACGCGCGGACACCGTCTGCCTTGACGCGCCGGTGGAGGATGCGCGCTGGACTTATGGCGAGGCGCTTTCCAGTGCCGAACGCATTGCCGGAACCTGGCTTACCGCCGGCGGTAAGGCGGGGGACCGCATCGCGATTATGGCCATGAATTCCTCGCAGCTTGTGCGTTCCTGGTGGGGCGCGGCGGTGGGCAACCTCGTCGAAGTGCCGATCAACACGAACTACGAGGGTGAATTCCTGCGGCACCAGCTCGCCGTCGTCGACGCCCGTTTCGCCGTCATCGATGACATCTTCGCCGACCGGTTTGTTTCCATCTCCCAGCACGCCCGCGGCATTGAGCGTTTCTGGGTGATCGATTCAGGTACCGGCGTCCGTGACGCTGCCATCGAACTCTTGCGCCTGAACGGCTGGAATGCGGCGCCGTGGGAGGAACTCGAAGACGGTCCCGTCGTCGACATGGTGCCGCCCCGGCCCCAGGACCTTGGCGCGATCTTCTTCACCTCCGGTACCACCGGTCCCTCCAAAGGCGTTTCGATGCCGCACTCCCAGCTGTACTTCTTCGCGCAGGAAGTAGTGTGCCTGACCAGGCTGACGCCTTCGGACACTTACCTGACGACGACGCCGCTGTTCCATGGCAACGCACAGTTCATGGCGGTCTATCCGGTTATCATTGCCGGCGGCCGCGCCGTCATCCGGCCCAAGTTCAGCGCCAGCCGCTGGATTGACCATGTCCGTGACTCCGGAGTCACGGTTACGAACTTCGTCGGCGTGATGATGGATTTCGCCTGGAAGCAGCCGCCGCGTGACAACGACAGCGACAATGTGCTTCGTGCGGTCTACGCGGCACCAACTGCCAGCACCATCGTGGAGCAGTTCAAGGAACGCTACGGCATCGAAGCTTTCCTTGACGCCTTCGGGCTGACCGAAACCTGCGCGCCGATCCTTTCCCCCTACGGGGTGCCCCGCCCGGCCGGCGCTGCGGGTCTTGCGGCGGCCGAGTGGTTCGATATCCGGCTTGTCGATCCCGAGACGGACCGTGAGGTTCCGGTTGGCACGGTCGGCGAGCTCGTCGTCCGTCCGCGCCAGCCCTGGACCTGCAGCAACGGCTACTACGGCATGCCGGAAAAGACGCTCGAAGCATGGCGCAACCTCTGGTTCCACACCGGGGATGCACTTCGCCAGGACGAGGACGGCTGGTTCTACTTTGTCGACCGCTACAAGGATGCGCTGCGACGCCGGGGCGAGAACATCAGCTCCTACGAAATCGAGCAGGCAATACTCGGTCACCCCGCTGTCCTCGAATGCGCAGTAATCGGCGTGCCGGCGGATGTCGAGGCGGGGGAGGACGAGGTCCTGGCCGTCGTCGTCGTCAGCCAGGCAGTGGCCCCCGGCGACATCCTTGACTGGTGTGCTGGCAGGATTCCGGCTTTTGCAATTCCCCGTTTTGTTCGCGTAGTTGACGAACTGCCGAAGACACCTTCGCAGAAGGTGCGCAAGGCGGTGCTGCGCGAGTACGGCATCACCGACCAGACGCACGACCGCTCGGCCACTCCCGTAGCCTGACGACCTCCCAAAGACGAGAAAAGAGAGACCAATGGATTTCAGCATCGATCCCATGCACGAGGACATCCGACAGTCGGTGCGGGCACTGTGCAAGGAGTTTCCCGACGAATACTGGATGGAACACGACGAATCCAAGGTGTTTCCTTGGGAGTTCTACAACGCTGTAGCCGACGCGGGATGGCTCGGACTCACCATCCCTGAGGAGTACGGCGGCGGCGGTCTGGGTGTGACGGAGGCCGCCATCGTCGAGCAGGAAATCGCCGCGTCTGGCGCCGGAATGGGCGGCTGCAGCGCCGTCCACATCGGCATCTTCGGTTTCGAACCGATCATCCACCACGGCAGCAAAGACCTGAAGGACCGCTTCCTCAAGCGCGTTGTCACCGGTGAACTCCATACCTCGTTCGCCGTGACGGAGCCCGACGCCGGCACCGACACCACCAACATCTCCACTTTCGCCAAGAAAGTCGAGGGCGGCTACCTCGTGTCCGGCCAGAAGGTCTGGATCACCAAGGCACAGGAAGCAGAGCGCATGCTGCTGCTCGTACGCACCAGCCCGCGTGACCCGAACGGCAAGCGCAGCGCCGGAATGACGCTGATGTTCGCGGAAATGGACCCCGAGAAGGTATCCATCCGGCCGATCCCCAAGATGGGCCGGAATGCCGTGGATACGAACGAGCTGTTCATCGACGAACTGTTCGTTGCTGACGAGGACGTTGTCGGAGAAGTAGGCCACGGATTCCGTGCAATTCTGGGCGGCCTGAACGCCGAGCGCGTGATCTCCGCCAACGCCGCACTCGGCATCGGAAAGGCGGCTCTCCGCCGGGGCGTGCGTTATGCGAACGAACGCGAAGTCTTCGGCCGCCCCATCGGAAAGAACCAGGGCATCTCTTTCCAGCTTGCAGAGGCCCAGATCCGTCTGGACGCCGCTGAGGCCGTGGTGCAGAAAGCTGCCTGGATGGTCGATAACGGCATCCCGTGCGGCCGTGAGGCGAATGCCGCCAAATTCCTTTGTGCCGAGGCTGGCTTCTTCGCCGCCGACGTGGCGCTTCAGGTCCACGGCGGGTTCGGCTACGGCAAGGAGTTCCACGTGGAGCGCTACTTCCGCGAGGCCCGCCTCATGCGGATTGCGCCGATCAGCCAGGAAATGGTGCTGAACTACTTTGCCGAGCACGTCCTCGAGCTGCCGAGGAGCTACTGATGCAGGCGTACCGTTCCATCCTGTTCGTCCCGGGCCACCGTCCGACTTGGGCCGATAAAGCCGCCGCGTCGGGCGCGGACTGCGTTGTGCTCGACCTTGAGGATTCGGTCCCGGCGGGGGAGAAGGCTGCTGCCCGTATGGTGGTTGCCGAGTCGATCCGCCGGATCCGACAGTCCAATTCCGGAATAGGGATCTTCGTCCGCGTCAATCCGCTCGCGACCAGGCTCACTGGCGGCGACCTCGAGGCGGTGGTGGTCCCCGGGCTGACGGGCATCTTTGCCCCGAAGGTCGAGTGTGCCACCGACGTACTTCAATACGACGCCCTGCTGGACCACTTCGAAGAGCGCAACGGTGTCGCGGGCCTGGAATACATCGTGCCCGTCGAGACTGTGCAGGCCATCCAGAACTGCCGGGAGGTGGCTTTGAGCTCGCCCCGCGTGGGTGCCATGATCGGACCGAGCGCGGAGCACGCCGACATCGCCCGGGCCGTCGGCTACGAATGGACCCCGGAAGGACTTGAGACGCTCTACCTGCGCAGCAGAGTGCTGCTGGCCTGCCGCGAGGCCGGCATCCACGCGTTGACCGGTCTCTGGGAGGATCTGGAGAACCTGGAAGGACTGCGGGAGTTCGCGGGCCGCGGCCGGCAGCTCGGCTTCCGCGGCATGATAGCGATCCATCCCTCGCACGTAGCCACGCTCAACGACGTGTTCTCGGCGTCGGCGGAGGACATCGCCTTCTATGAGGGCCTGGCTAAGGCCTACGAGGCGGCTGCGGCTGACGGAACCGGGGCGTTGCGTTACCGCGGGCTCCATATCGACAAAGCGCACTATGACAAGGCCGTGGAATGGCTCGACCGAGCAGCCCGGAACACTACAGGAGGAAACCGATGACGATGCGTGGACTGTGGTTCGAGGAATTTGAAGAGGGCACGCATTACAAGCATGCCCTGACCCGGACCATTACCGAGATGGACAACGTGATGTTTACGTCACTGACGATGAACCTGCAGCCTCTGCATCTGGATGAGGAGTTTTCGAAGAAGTCCATCCATGGGCAGCGGGTCCTTAATAGTCTCTTTACGGTTGCGCTGATCGGAGCCTTCCACGTTCCGGAGTTGACCATGGGCACTACCTTGGGCAATCTCGGCTACGACTCCATCAAGTTCCCCCACCCGGTGTTCCATGGCGACACACTGCGTGCCGAGACCACGATTGTAAAGAAGCGTGAATCCAAGACCCGCAACGACTCCGGAATCGTCTGGTTCGAGCACATTGGGCTGAACCAGCGGGATGAGATCGTCTGCGAGATGACCCGTGTCGGCCTGATGGCGAAGCGACCCATCGAGGAGAATGCGTCATGACCGTAAGCACTGAAGTTGCAGAAAATCCGCTCAAGGACTGGGTCCCCGAAACGCGCACCCTGTTGGTCGGCGGTGCCCAGATCCAGCCCGAAGGCGAAACTTGGGACGTGTTCAACCCGGCTACCGAAGCAGTCATCGGAACCGTTGGCGGCGCTTCAAGCCAGCAGGTCGACGCCGCGGTGGCAGCCGCCAGATCGGCTTTCCCCGGCTGGGCAGCCCTCTCCGGAGAGGAACGTTCGCGCCACATCCACCGGCTTGCCGACGTGCTCGAAGCCGCAGCGGACCGGCTGCTGCCTTCCATCGTCAACGAGGTGGGAACGCCTGTGGCGCTCGCCGAATATCTCCAGGTCAAGATGGCCGTCGAGGAGCACCTCCGCTGGGCCGCGGAGGCTGCCAAGGTGGACCGCAGCCAGCACCTGGGCGGCTACGACAAGCCGCACCCGACAATGAGCGACGTGGTGCATCAGCCGGTCGGCGTGGTGGCCGCGATCACCGGATACAATTACCCGCTGAACCTGGCCATCTTCAAATTCGGTGCGGCGCTGGCGGCCGGCTGCACCGTGGTGCTGCTGCCTTCGCCGCGCACACCGCTGACCACGTTGTTCCTCGGCGATCTGGTCCGCGAAGCCGGCCTGCCGCCGGGAGTCATGAACGTCATTATCGGCGGGGCGGATGTGGGCCAGCAGCTCTCATCGCACCCCGGCGTCGACCGGGTCTCCTTCACGGGGTCCGACGGCGTCGGTGCCAAGATCATGGAACAGGCCGCCGCCAACCTGACCGGCGTCACCCTTGAATTGGGCGGCAAGTCGCCGTCGCTGGTCCTCCCCGGTGTCGACGTCCAGAAGATCGCCGTCGAGATGCACTTGCGCTGGGCGCGCAACGGCGGTCAGGGCTGCGCTGCGCTGGCGCGGATCCTGGTCCACGACAGCCTGTATGAGGAATTCCTTGAAGCAGGCGCTGCGGCGTTTGACCAGATGGTCGTGGGTGATCCTTGGGACCGCGCCACCAATGTCGGTCCGATGATCCGTCCCGATCACCAGGCACGGGTGCGCGGTTTCATTGACGGATCGGTAGCGGAGGGAGGCAGGAAGCTCCTGGAGGTTACCAAGCCGCTGCCCGAGAAGGGCTGGTACGTCAACCCGGTGCTGCTGGGCGGTCTGCCGCACAGCGCGCGCGCCGTACAGGAAGAAATCTTCGGTCCAGTCGCGGTGATCCTGCCGTTCAAGGACACCGAGGAAGCCATCCGGCTCGCCAACGACACTCCCTATGGTTTGGCCGCTAACGTCTGGTGCGGCGATAACCTCGCTGAGGGGCGTCGTGTCGCCGAGCAGATCCGCGCTGGCACTGTCTGGATCAACGGCGGCGGCGCAATGCGTCCGGACGCACCATTCGGCGGCTATGGCCGGTCCGGTCTGGGCCGGGAGTTCGGCGAGTGGGGGATGCGCGAGTATCTGGAGGTCAAGCACATCCAGTGGCGTGTGTGAGGGACATATTTCAACATCGCTGAGTGGTATCTCTGAATGTCTCAGGGGGTCCGGCGCCGGGCTTGGCCGATCGCCGGACCCCCTGTTTGTGCCCTCGCAACTGCCCCACCAGCCACGCCCGTGGTGACTGGACCGCTCCATCGTGTCAGCCGAAATCCGTGGTGGAATCCCCGCGGCTGGCAGCCCCCAGCACACTTCCGAGTCCGATAAAAGGAGCAAAACATGACAAGAGGAAACAGCCCTAGCGAGACCCCCGAAGAGACCGTAATCGTAGTTGGGGCCGGCCTTTCCGGACTGGCCACAGCGCTCGGAGCGGCACTGCATGGGAGGTCAGTGACCGTTTTTGAGGCCGCTGATCTGGTCGGCGGGGCCGCGGCTTACTCTGGAGGGCAGGTCTGGGTCGGGGCTAATCATGTCGCCGAGCGGGAAGGTATTGAGGATAATCTCGACCTGGCCGAGCGCTACATTCGGTCCATTGCCCACAACCAGCCGGAGCTTCTCGATGAAGCGGCCATGCACCGCTGGCTGCAGACTTCTCCGGTTGCGATGAAGTACTGGGAAGAAGTGGGTGCGATCAAGTGGACGGTAATTCCTGGCCTGGCGGACTACCATAACGAGGCCGATGGGGCACTTCCCGCCGGCCGGTACCTGACCAACCAAGTGATCGATGGCAGTGCGCTTGGCTCGTGGCGTGAAAAGCTTAGAGTCAGCCCTTATTTTCCGGTCGGCACCACCTATGCCGACATGTTCGTGAAAGGCCGCCGCCTGACCTATGTCGACGACAACGACTCCGGCGGCGAACACGCAGGCGTCCAGGGCTTTGGGCTTCCGGAGAACAGGGAGGGCTGGTCCGGAGCTGAGGACGGAAGTGACGCCCTAACTTTTGGAACCGGTGTTGTTGCAAGCTTCCTGGCACGGGTCCTGCAGGAGGAGAATGTGGTGATTCATCCCTCGCACCGGGTCACTGAGCTGCTGACCGACGACGACGGCAAGGTAGTGGGTATGCGGGCACAGGGCCCTGATGGAACGGTCGAACGCCGCGGCCCTGTTGTTCTGGCAACCAGCACTTATGACTGGGACCCCGAGCTTGTCCAGGAGATGGTTGGTCTTGGGCCGGAGGATTTCGGCAGTGTAGCCCCGGAGAGCCTGCGCGGAGACGGCATTAAGCTTGCCCGGGCCGTGGGTGGCGCCGTGGCCAAGATCCCGGCTACATCGGTGCCGATGTTGCCGGGCTGGAAATCCGATCTCGGCTCAGGGTTCGCTTACGGGCCGGACTATGCAATGCCGCATGCCATGATCGTGGATAAGACGGGCAAACGGTATTGCGACGACTCCTACTGGGTGGATATCGTCGCAAAGACAATGGACCCCGAGGACAAGCACCTGCCCTTCTTCCTGATCTTCGATGAACAGCACCATCAAAAGTACGGTTTGGGCATTACGCCCCCCGGCGGGACCTATCCCGAGGGATTGGTGACTTCGGCCCCCACGCTGAGCGCCCTGGCGGGGGCGCTGGGAATAGACGGGGGGCAACTCACCGAGACTGCCGCCAAATTCAGTGAGAACGCCCTCCGAGGTGAGGATCCTGAATTTGGACGCGGAACCGTAACCTATGTTCGACAATTCGCCGGGGATCCGTCGAATACGCCGAATCCTGTGCTGGGTCCCATCACCGAAGCGCCGTTCCACGGGTTCCGCCTGCGCTTCGTCGGGACCGGAATCGGCTCCAGCGGCATCCATGCCGATGGTGACGGGCACGTGCTTGATGAGTCGGGGCAGCCTATTTCCGGCCTGTATGCGGTGGGTTCGTGTGCGGCGCTTACCACCACGGGTACAGGGTATAATAGCGGCATTGCGCTTGGCCGGGGGCTGACGGTCGCCTACCTGGTCAGCAACGAGCTCGGAGGAGCAACCGTGGTCTAATCAGCCGCCAACGCAGGCAGTTTCAGGTTCATCAACGCAAGAAGCGGGTCCGGAGATTGAACCGGACCCGCTTCTTTGTCTTGTGGATCAGTATCAGCCCTTTGCGGCGCGTCGTCCCGCGCGGTAGCCGAAGACGAGGGCCGGTCCGAGCGTGCCTCCTGCTCCTCCGTAGACCATCCCGGTGGGGCCGGCCATGACGTTTCCTGCGGCGAAGAGTCCCGGGATGGTGTTCCCATCCACATCGAGCACGGCGCCGTCTATGTCGGTCCGAGGTCCGCCCTTGGTCCCGAGCGTCGAGCCGATGAGCTCCACCGCGTAGTACGGACCGGTGTTCAGCGGACCAAGCGTTGCTCCAGTTCCCGGGTACGCCGAGCGGTCGCCGCACCACCCGTCATAGGCGCTGTCTCCCCGACGGAAGTCGTCGTCGTGGCCGGCGGCGACGAGTTCGTTCCAGCGGCTGACTGTGGCTTCGAGGGCGTCGGCGGGAACCCCGATGCTTGCCGCCAGGCCGGGCAGGTCGTCCGCTCTGGTGATCCATTCGGGGACCCGTCCGCCCGCGGGTACACCGAAGCCCCCATATTGCTCCACGAAGCCCTGGTCGAACACCAGCCAGCTGGGCTGGTTGACATACTCGAATGCCGTGGCGTCGAGCTGGTGGAAGGCTCCGCCCAGGGCATTGTAGTTGGCGGCTTCGTTGGTGAAGCGCATTCCGTGGCGGTTGACGACGATCGAGCGGGGCAGGGTCCGTTCCCGCAGAATCAGGAGCACATTGTTTCCCCCGTCAGCGCGTTGGCCCGGCAGCTCGATCACAGGAACCCACCACGCTTCACGCATGTTGCCCAGCTGCGCTCCGATGCGCATTGCCATCCGCAGACCGTCGCCGGTATTGCTCGGTACACCGGCCGGGAGACGCACGGGACCGCGCAGGAAGTCCCGCACCAGCGCCTGATCGGACTCGAAACCACCAGTGGCCAGGATGACCGCCCCGGCGCTGATCTCGCGGATCCCTTCCGCCGTTTCCAGCTCGACGCCCGTGACAGCACCGTCCCGGATCACCAGTTTCCGCGCCCGTGCACCGGTGACAGGTATCACCCCGTGGTCCAGGCAACCACGCAGTAGCGCTCCGACCATAGCCCGGCCCAGTCCTTCGACCGAGGCTTCGCGCCGCGAGGCCTCGACCTCCGGGTCCAAGATGCCGGTGCCGCCGCCGATGGGCGTTTCGGTCACGCGCATGGGGCGGGGGCTGCCGACCATCTGACTTCCCCAACCATCGATCCGGTCGAAGGAGAAGAGCTCGGGCTCCAACGAACGGCCGCCCAGAGTCTTCCCGCCAGGGTGTTCGGGGTGATAGTCGGGGAAGCCAGGCACAAGCCGGAGCTTAAGTGGGGTGGAATCCTCCAGCCATTCGATCAGCTCACTGCCGCTGTCAACGAAGGCCTCGGCCAGCTCGGGCAGTATCATCCCGTGCGAGAGGGACTCGAGGTACGCCAGAGCCTCGTCCCGGGAGTCTTCGACGCCGTCCGCGGCGGCGTACTTGTTGTTGGGGAGCCACACGACTCCGCTGGAGAGTGCCGTGGTACCGCCGACGACGTCCGCCTTTTCGAAGAGGCCAACCGAGGCCCCGGAGGTGGCTGCAGCCAGGGCCGCGGTCAGACCGGCAGCGCCGGTCCCCAGGACGACGACATCGTAGTGGCTTCGAATTTCATTCATAACGGGTTCCTTTCAGACAGCGGACAGCTGGGACGTTCGGGTGAATCGGGCCCCAGGCCTTCGGTTCCAGGCGAATCAGTCCGCTGGCGGGGAACGGACTGGAAGCTTCCGAGTGCCGGCATTGGCTGTCGGCAGAGACGTCACGTGTACCAAAATTCATGATGATGGTTAACATACACTCAACTTCGCTTTCCGCGAATCTCTTGCCCGCCGGCCGCGGTGCCGGATGGGTCTTAAGTGTGAGGTGGATAGGGAGATTTACATCGGCCGGGGATCTTTACAAAGCCGCCAGCGTCGCCTTACTCTGATGAGCAACATATGAATGATAATCATCATCTCAATGAGGAGAACTACGATGGTCAGTAATGTTTTTCGAGGACCGATGCGTCTGGCCCAGGCGACTGTGGTCGTGGCCGGCCTGTTGAGTGTTGCCGCCTGCGGCAGCGCTAGCGGAAACGTTAATACGGGCAGCACGGCCGCGGGCAGCCTGCCGGCTGTGGTCAATGTGGTCAGCAGCAATCCGTTGGTTGGTTCCGTGGGCGCGGTCGGAATCTCGGCGAACAAGGGCTACGAACTGGCGGCCAAGGAGATCAACGAATCGAAGTTCCTCGGCGAGACGAAGATTGCGCTGAAGACCGTCGATACGGGTGCCAACGCGCAGACGGCTGCCAGCCAAGTGACGCAGGCCATCGCCGATAAGAGTGTCTCGGCCATCTTCGGTTCGGTAATGAGCGCAGAAGCGGTCGCCCAGGCTCCCATCGCACAGAAGAGCAAGGTGCCGATCATCTTCACCCAAGCGGGCAGCAAGGGTGTTGTTGTTGGCGACTACACTTACCGGCTTACGCCGCTCATGACGGCTTACTACCCCATCATCAAGAAGTTCGTCCAGGATCAGAACTGGAAATCCCTTGGCATTCTCTACACCGCGGCAAGCCCGACACTGGTAGCCGTCGCGGAGCAGACCATCCCGGCTATCGCCGCCGAGCTGGGCATCAAGATCACTGCAAGCGTGTCCACGCAGGCAACCACGCAGGACTTCAACGCGCCGGTATCCAACATCCTCAAGTCTAATCCTGATGGAGTGGCGATCATCCAGATTGGTGCTGCCAATCCGTCAGCGATGAAGGCCTTGCGCCAGGCTGGCTACAAGGGCGCCGTTATCGGCAACTCAGGGGCCGGCTTCAAGAGCCTGGCACCCGCAGGTGATGATGGGGCAGGCATGGCCTGGCCGGTGGACTTCAGCCCCATGATGGCGGGCAGCGCCGCGAAGAAGTTTGTTGAGGCGTATACGGCGGCATACGGTGAGACGCCGATGAACTACGCGGCCGAGTCTTACGATGCAATGTGGTTCATGGCCAGATCCCTCAAGGCTGCCAACAGTGCCGATCGGACCAAGCTACAGGCCGGCATGGATGAAGTCGCCGCGAAACCGTTCACTGGAGCGCTGGGTGAAAATCTCAACTTCAAGGACCGCGATCTTGAGGTTCCTGGCGTGGTCGTCCAGTGGGATGGAACCAAAGAGGTGTTCCTTTACCCGGCGTCCGACGTCAAGTAATTTCCCTCGGGCAATTCACCGCCACGCCGCGGTGCCGTGTGGTGGAACGACCGTAAGAACCGCTCCATCACACGGCGCCGTTCGGCATCGACAAGCTGCAGGGAAGTGAACCGCTTTGCAAGACATCATCAGCGCAGTGTCACTGGGCTCAATCTATCTTCTGTTTGCGCTAGGGATGAGCCTGGTGTGGGGAACGATTGGTATTTTGAATTTTGCCCACGGATCAATCTTTATGTTTTCGGCATTCACGGGCTATCTCCTCGTCACCGTAGTCCAGCTGCCTTTGGTGGCACTCATCGTGATCGGCGTCGTCGTCGGCGTGGCACTCTCTCTCTTCATCCAGGTCGCCGTATTTGAACAGATTCAAAAACGGACGAAGAATCCCAAGATGGCGGAGATGCAGATGCTGATCGGTGGCGTTGGTCTGGCCGGTATTCCTCTGGCGATCGCACAGATAGCTACCATGAGCAATCCTTTTGGATTCTCGAACAGCACCTTCCAGGTCGAGACCTACTCGGCTGGGGGCCTGCGAATCACCAACATCGAAATCATCACCATTGTTGCGGCGGTCGGGCTCGGTGCTGTGGTAGCCAGGTGGCTGCATAAGTCACGCCAGGGACTTGCCCTCCGTTCAATCGGCGTGGATGCGGAGGTCTCCTCGATGATGGGCATAGACCGCCGCCGGCTCGGATTGGGAATCATGGCCGTGGCAGGGGGACTGGCAGGACTTGCAGGGGTCCTGTTCACCTTCAGCATCGGTGCAATTACACCGGAGAGCGGCGAGACGCTGCTGATCAAGGCCTTTGCCGTCATCATCCTAGGCGGCGTCGGGAGCACCCTCGGAGTGGTCGTCGGATCATTTATCCTGGCGTTTTCGGAAACCTATGTGCTCATCTACACCAGCGGAACATGGGTTGAAGCGATCTCGTTCGGGCTGATATTCGCCGTTCTGCTGCTGAAGCCCACCGGACTATTCGGCAAAAAGGAGGTGCGTCGGACATGACGGACTGGTACACATCGAACCTTATCCTGGTCCAGGCCACGTTCACCGGACTCCTGCTCGCCCTGAGCGTGCAGCTGCCCATGCGGACAGGCGTTTTCTCCTTCGCCGGAGTTGGCGCATACGGCCTCGGCAGCTATTTCGCCGCCATCCTGGTGCTGCAGTATGAGATGGATGCGATCACCGCGATAGCCATTGCCACAATTGCCGCAGGTATCATAGGCCTGTTCCTGGGCATCCTGTTGCAGAAGCTCGACGGGCTCTACCTGGCCATGGCAACGATGGCCTTTTGCCTAGTCATTGGCGTGCTCGTCATCAATGGCGGCGATCTGACCGGCGGCTCAACCGGACTGTTTGGCGTGCTCTCCGATTTCACCAGCCTGCAGCTATACGTGATCGCGATCATTGGTCTGGTCCTGGTAGCCCTCACGGAGCGCGGCCGTATCGGCCGCCGGATTGATGCAGTGCGGGAGGATCCCGAATTGGCCGCGTCGATGGGCATCAACGTCCGCCGTTACCGCGTCAACGTTTTTGCGGCCAGTGCCATGCTCGGCGGCTGTGCTGGAGCAATGAACGTGCTGGTGCGCACTACCGTCAGCTCAATGGACATTGGTTTCCCGCTTATCGTCCTGGCGCTGACCATGATCATCGTGGGTGGGACCCGTTCCTGGAAAGGCGCGGTGATCGGCGCGTTGATCTTCACCTGGCTCCGGTACTTCCTTGAAGTAACGGGGCACTGGCAGCACATCGTCTACGGCGTCATCGTGGTGGCGGCGGCGGTGTGGATCCCAGGCGGGCTGCACGGTGTTGCATCCGATGCATGGCGTCGATCCCAGCGACGACGCAGGACGGGTACCGGCGTCCTGGCACAGGTTGAACCCGAAACGGCTCTGGACGAGGAACTGATGGCGATCCGAAACTTGGCGTCGGACGAGGCGAAGGAGCCGCAGAAATGACAACCGAGGCAGCCGTAAGGCCAGAGGGCGTGGTTCTTGAGGTGCGCGATCTCGCCATCCATTTCAGCGGTGTAAAGGCCGTGGACGGGCTGAACCTGACGCTCACCGAAAACAAGATATTCGGGATCATCGGGCCCAACGGCTCAGGCAAGAGTACGCTTCTGGCTGCCCTTACGAGGCTCATACCGTTGACCCGGGGCGAGATGTTTTTCGAAAAGACGGAGTACCATCAGGCGCCGGCATCCACGGTGGCCAAACGCGGGATTTCCCGCACCTTTCAGACGGTACGGCTGTTGCCGGATCTCACCGTTCGGCAGAATATCCAGCTCGGTGCCGACGTCGGGTTTCCTGAGGGCCAGGCAAGGACAAATCCCTTCCGGCGCACCTTCAGCAATGCGACATCGCCGGCAGTCGAAGAAGCCATAGAGCGAACCGGGCTGAGAGGCTTCGAGGATTTCCGCCCGGCCGAGATGTCCTATGGCACGCAGCGCCGGGTGGAAATTGCCCGGGCCATCTCAATGAATCCCCGGCTGCTGCTGTTGGATGAGCCCACAGCGGGCATGAACCAGCAGGAACGTACCGATATCTCCCAGTTGCTGCGGGACCTGCGTTCGGAGGGCCTGGCGCAGCTGCTCGTGGAGCACGACGTGCAGATGATGCTCGATACCTGTGACTACCTTTTTGCTATGAACGCAGGGGTGCTCATTGCCGAGGGGCTGCCGCATGATGTCGTGCGAAACCCCGCGGTCCAGGAGGCATACCTTGGAAAGAAATGGCGGGAAAATGCTTGAGATTCGTGATCTGTTCGCCAGCTACGGAAAAATTACGGCCGTTAGAGGGGTCGGGCTTGAGGTCCGCGCCGGCAGCGTCACCCTTGTCCTGGGGGCCAACGGCGCAGGCAAGAGCACAACCTTGCGTACGATCGCAGGGCTTCATTCACCGGATTCAGGGCAAGTGATACTCAAAGGCCAGGACGTATCCGGATTGCCGTCCTACAAAATGGTTCGACGGGGAGTGGTGTTGGTGCCCGAAGGGCGCCGGGTTTTTGCCCCGCTGACCATCGAGGAGAATCTCCGCCTGGGCGCCTATACGGCTTCGAAAGCGAACTACGAGAAGAACCTGCACCAGGTCTATGAAATGTTTCCGATTCTGGGCCAGCGGCGCAAAGGCATGGCCGGTCTTCTCAGCGGCGGTGAGCAGCAGATGCTCGCCTTCGGCCGGGCTCTGATGTCGGAGCCCACGGTCATGCTGATGGACGAGCCGTCAATGGGTCTTGCCCCCGCGGTGGTGGACTCCGTCCTTGCGAATGTGCGGATCATGGCGGATTCCGGAATCGGCATCCTGATGGTGGAGCAGAACGCCGAAGCAGGTCTCGAAGTCGCGGATGAGGTTGTGGCCGTTGCCCGGGGAGAGGTCGTCTTCAGCGGCAAGGCCACAGAAGCACGGTCGAACAAGTCCGTACTTCGCGCATTCCTTGGCGAGGCGGCGCTGGAAGACGAAGAAGTCTGACACTGCGGAACATCACCCGTGGATGCGCTCGATCACCGACGAGGCCGCGCCAAGCGGCGGACCACGCACTACCGGCTGCAGGAGAACATAATGTACAGCACTGAGAACCAGACGGAACTGAGCATGCGCGCGGCAAGGCTCCTCTACCACTATGCCCTGGCCGTGGACACCGGGGACCTTAAGGCGCTACGCGCCATGGTCACCGAAGACATACAAATTACCCGGGCAGAGGGAACACGGTCGGGAATGGAGCCCTTTCTGGACGTCTATCGGGCGCAATTTGCCTCGAAGACCGAGGGCCTGAAGCATGTGGTCACGAACGTCCTTGCCGATCGTCTGCCGGATGGCAGCATCCAAACGCAGGCCTACTTCGAAGCGACCATGTTTGAGTCGCAGGCGACAAGACGTGTTATCGGTTCCTACCAGGACATCCTTCGAGAAGTTGACGGTGTGCTGAAACTGGCGCACAAGAAGATTGCAGTCCAGCGGGTACTCCAGCTGCCGCAGGCCACTGAGGCATGGACGGGGGCCGGAGTGGCTGCTTCCTAGAATTGCCAGGGCCGGCACCGTTCGGTACCTGCAGCCCTCGGTTTCGTCGGCATCCGGCGTACCGAGCAACATCACAGGAAATAGCAGCGGAACCGACATCAGTCGGTTCCGCTGCTATTTCCTGTCTTGCTGGTCCCGGTTGCCGCCGGGCGGCCCACCTCGCGCCACCCGGGCCCCGGGTATCAGTGCCCCGGTTTGGTTGGATGCTGTTGCCCGGATGGCGGCAAGCCAGGCGGGTATCAGCCCTCGACGAGACTAATGGCGCGCTCCGGACAGTTGTTTACAGCAAGGATGGCCTGATCATGAAGCTCTTCAGGGACCGGATCCACTGAAACGTAGGCCAGGCCGTCCTCATCTGAGAGTTCAAAGAGGGTCACTGCCGTCATCTGGCACACACCGTGCCCTTGGCAGACTTTCCGATCGATATTGATGCGCATCAGTTCTCCTACTGGTTGTGGTGCCTGAATCGGGGGACCCTCGTGGCCGCTGGTAGTGCAGTGGATTCTTGAAGAATCACTCCGGCTATAGACGGTCGATGCAACCTATTCTAGTATAATAGTTAGTAGATACAAGGATGTATTTCGCAGACCGCATGGTGCGCATGCGCCCATTTGGTCTAGAGCCTGTAGCAGCAAAGGAGAAATGCCATGACAGAGCAGACGGCGGAACTGACCGTAGGGCAGGACGTTCGACCCGTGGTCGACTTTGACCACAACTCGGCGGAACACAGTGCGGATCCGGTGGCCAGCTACCGCTCCCTACGGGAGAAGCACCCGGTGGCCTGGAGCGAGTCATGGGACGGCTATTGGGTCCTCAGTGGCTACGAGGCCGTTTTCGACGCCGCACGGGATGACGATGTTTTTTCTTCCCGGCGGACCACGTATGGGGGGGAGGGGCAGGAAATTACCATCCCCAAGCGGCCGATGACTGAACATTTTCCGATTGAGCTCGACCCGCCCGCCTCCATGAAGTACCGCAGGATCATGAACGCCCTGCTGTCCCCGTCTGCCGTCAAGGCGATGCAGCCCATGGTGGAGAAGTACACGGCCTTGTTCATCGACGACATTATTGAGTCCGGCGAGGCGGATTTTGCTACGCTAACCGGCATCCCGGCCATCATCACTATCGATTGGCTGACGCTGCCGCTTGAGGACTGGCGCCGACATGCCTTTGCGCATCGGAAGGTTTTGTCGGCGCAGGTCGGTAGCCCGGATTACATCCAGGCAACCGAGGTTGAGATTCCTTATCTGACGGACGTGATCAGGAGAACTATTTCGGAGCGCCGTCGGAATCCAGGTGACGACCCGATCAGTTTCATCCTTAGCCATGAAATTGACGGTCAGCCGATCACCGAAGAAGATGCGCTGTGCATGATTGAGCTGATTGTCTCCGGCGGTGTGGGTACCGTGGCCTCGTTGTCTGGCCAGGCAATACTCTGGCTGTCCCAGAATACGGATGTGCGTCAGCGGTTGATTGACCAACCTGAACTCATGCAGAACGCGGTGGAGGAGTTCCTGCGTTATTTCTCGCCGACCCAGGCCCTGGCCCGCACGGTGGCCCAGGATGTTGACTTCCACGGCGTGCACATGAAGACGGGGGACCGGGTGCTTCTGGCCTGGGGTTCCGGTAGCCGCGATGAAGCGGCGGGATTTGTGAACCCCGATGTGCTCGATATCGAGCGTTCGCCGAACCGCCATCTTTCCTTTGGAGTGGGAAGCCATCGATGCGCCGGCTCGCACTTGGGCCGGTTGATGGCTCGCACCATCCTGACGGAAATCCTCCAGCGTATGCCCGACTACAAGGTGGACGAGGAAAGCGTCGTCCGCTACCCGCAGCAGGGCGTCAATACCGGCTTTGACAAGCTGCCGGCAACGTTTACGCCGGGCAAGCGCCGCCTGGAAGAGCGCCTCTGATACTGCGCCACGGGCTTCGATATTTCGGAGCTAACCAAGGATCCGGACTGCCGCCCCTGCACGGCGGCAGTCCGGCCGTTCTTAAATCCACGGAGGACCAGCAATATGAGAAATTCGACGTCGAACGCGGACTCGAATCCGGAGCGGACCAGGCCTGGGTTGTCATGGGGGGTCAAGCGCAGTTTCGCGCGCTATATCGATGCCATGCCTGATGGCAGGCGCGGGGCCGGGCATGGCGCGACGGAGACGGAGCGTGGAGTGTACTTTTTCGAGCTGGACGACGCTTCGGACTACGACCCCGTCTCCGGCGAGGGAGTCATCAGGTATCGCGGCGACGTTCGTTATGCCGGTCATGCGGGAATGCTTTTTGTCATGATCGTGGACCCGTGGATCGAATTCAAGGGTTCGACGGCGGTGCTCACTGTGCTGGATGCCGAGCGCTGGCCCAAGCGCGAGTGCAGAATCGAGTTGGCCACGCTGGCCCTCGATGAAACCGCGACGCAGCAACTGCCGGAAGGTTGGGCGCATCTGACCGCCCGGCTGACCCCCGGGGGATCCACAGTATTCAACGACGTCTATCCTGTCGGCGAAATCCTGGAGCCGGTCAGATACTGCGCAACTTGAGCCCGGGCTCCGGCCCGCACCTCCCTTCCGGCCCGTGTTGCGGCTCATAAGAAAATAGTTACAATCATAAGCATAGATGGAGGATCTGTCCGTCTGAAGCGAAAGGGAACGATCATGCCAAAGGTGACCTACACCTCAGCAGCAGGCGGCGTCGATGTGCTCGAAGGCAACGCCGGAGACTCCGTCATGGAAATTGCGGTCCGCAATGGGGTTCGAGGCATTGTGGCCGAATGCGGGGGATCCCTGGCCTGCTCCACCTGCCATGTTTTCGTCCGGGGCGAAGATTTCGACCGACTTGACCCAATGAGCGAGCTAGAAGACGAAATGCTGGACGGCACGACAGAGGAGCGGCGGGAACATTCAAGGCTTTCCTGCCAGATTAAGTTGGCCGACGGCGTCCATCTGTACGTACATACCCCGGAAAGCCAGGTTTAGCCCGCCATGCAAGAGAACCACGGAACCTTAATCGTCGGCGCGTCGCAGGCAGGCGTGCAGTTGGCTAGTTCGCTGCGGGAGCTCGGTTACACCGAACCCATTACCATTGTTGGCGCGGAGCAACACTCCCCGTATCAGCGCCCACCACTGTCGAAGGCCTTCCTGCAGGGTACCGTAACGGCGGAAACACTGACGTTCCGCTCCCCGGAGTTTTACGACAAGAACAATATCGAGCTGGTTGTCAACGAACGCATTGTGGCGATCGAAAAGAACGACGACGGCGCAGGAGTCGCCACCTCCGCCTCAGGGCGGACGTTTGCCTTCAGCCGGCTGGCGCTGACGGTGGGGGCGCGGCCCCGCAAACTGGCGCTGGACGGCGCCGAACTCGACGGCGTACTTTACCTGCGCGATGCCGATGATGCCGCAGGTCTCAAGGCGCGGTTGGAGACGGCCCGGAACGTCGTCATCGTCGGCGGCGGGTTCGTGGGGCTGGAAGCCGCCGCCAGCGCCAGGAAACTCGGTAAGAGTGTCACTGTGCTTGAGGTCGCCCCGCGCCTGATCGGCCGCGCCGTGGGTGAAGTCACCTCCGATTTCTTCCTGAACGCCCATTTAGGTCGCGGATTGGAGATCGCTCTCGAGGCGAAGATCGCCCGGTTTATCGACGATGGTCAGGGTCATGTCAGCGGCGTGGAGCTTGAGGGCGGGCGCATTGTGCCGGCCGAGATCGTGCTGGTCGGCATCGGGGTGGTTCCGCGGACCGAACTAGCCGAACAGCTCGGGCTCGCGTGCGGCAATGGAATCATCGTGGACGAATTCTCCACTGCGTCAGACGGCACTACGGTTGTCGCCGGCGACTGCGCCGACCTGCCCAATCCGCTGCCGCGGATCGGAGGACTGGACCGGGTGCGGCTGGAGAGCGTCAACAACGCCGTCGAACAGGCCCGCAATGCCGCCGCCACGCTGGCGGGTCGCCGGGTTCCCTACCGGATGGTGCCATGGTTCTGGTCGGACCAGGGGGACCTCAAACTCCAGATGGCGGGTCTGTCGGCAGGATTCGATCAAGTCGTCACGCGCGGGCAACCGGCTAGTGAGAAGTTCTCGGTGCTGTATTACCAGGGTGGCGAGCTGATAGGGGTGGACTGCATCAACAATCCGGTGGATTTCATGGCCGTCAAGACGGCCCTTGCCCAGGGGCTGACTATCCCCGCCGACCAGGCCGCTGATACGACCGTGCCGCTGAAGAAGATGACCGTGGAGCTGGAGCAGGCCATCTGACAGCTCCTCCGGATCGCCGGGGCACCATCTGCTATTGAGTCGGACTATACTTATGATCTGACTTATAGGGTGCCGCAACGCGGTAGACCCCGGCGACCGGAGGACTTTCCATGACGCAGGCTTCACTTCGCCCCCAGAAAACGGCCGTGCTTGTCGCTCAGCGGATCGTTTCTGATATCCAGCGCCGGGGCAACAAGGTTGGTGACCGGTTGCCGCCCGAGCGCGTGATGCTTGAGGAGTACAGCGTCGGGCGTGGCACCCTGCGGGAGTCGCTGCGCTTCCTGGAGCTGCACGGCGTTCTCTCACTCAAGCCGGGCCCCGGTGGCGGCCCCGTGGTGCAGCAGCCGGACGGCAGCGGCCTGGCGACGGCACTGACGCTGCTGCTGCAGTTCGAGAATGCCCCGTTCCGCACTATCTCGGAGGCCCGGACGGCGCTGGAGCCCATGATGGCGCAACTGGCAGCCGCGCGGATGACCGATGGTCAGCTGGCGGAACTCAAATACAGTGTCGACCATATGTTGGACCACGTCGGGGACGAGGCTGAGTTCCTGAAGATGAACAAGAGCTTCCACGACATCATTGCGCACGGTTCTGGCAACTCGATGTTCGGCTATCTCATTGATGCGCTGCTGGACATGCTGGACGGCAGTGCGATCGGTATCGACTACCCCGAGCACCGCCGGCTTGCCGTGCACAAGGCCCACGTGAGCATTTACAACGCAATTGCCGCCCGGGATCCAAAGCTTGCCGAAGCCGCGATGATGGACCATATTTCGCAGTATGCACAGTATGTGGAACGCAAGTTCCCGAATCTGCTCGACGCACCGGTTTCCTGGACAGGCGCGTAGCAGGACCACTGCGAGACGGCCCTGCCATCTTGGGCGTCACCGGGACTTAGCCCTGCCCTATCGTCCGATCCACTGCGGGGCGCGCTTTTCCACAAATGCGCGGGCACCCTCCGCGGCGTCGCTGGATTTGCGGATCGGGTCCACATGGTTGTGCTGGCGGGAGAACTTTTCATCCAGCGACCAGTCGGTCGACTCCACCATCACCTGTTTGGAGACGGCCAGGGCCAGAGGTGCGTTCTTTGCGATCTCGTCGGCCAGGCGGAGCGCCTCCTCCAGCGCTCCGCCTGGCTCGGTGAGCCTGTTCACCAGGTGCAGTTCGGCAGCCTCCGTTGCCGGCAGCATCCTGCCCGTGAGAATGAGCTCCATGGCGTAGTGGTAGGGGATACGGTGCTGCAGGCGGAGAAGTCCGCCTGCATTGGCAGTGAGACCGCGTTTTACTTCTGGCAGGCCGAAAGTGGCGTTATCGGCTGCGACGATAAGGTCGCTGGCGAGGGCGATCTCGAACCCGCCTCCGAGCGCATAGCCTTCGACGGCCGCGATGAGCGGCTTCCGGGGCGGGCGCTGGACGAGCCCGGCGAAGCCGCGGTCGGGGACAATGGGGATTTCACCGCGGGCAAAGCCCTTCAGGTCCATACCGGCGCAGAAACTGCCACCGCTGCCGGTGATGACGGCAACGCTGAGGTCGCTACGGCGGTCCAGGACATCAAACGCGTCGGCCAATTCCTCGGAGAGCTGCAGGGACATGGCGTTCTTGGCATGCGGCCGATTCAGCGTCAGTATCAGGACGCGCCCGCGTTCCTCAACGAGCAGGGGCTGTTCTTCACGAGTCATTTGTTCTCTCCTCAGCGGATTGTGCCCGCTACTACGGTTTAGCTAGCGCGGGCCCATGCGGATGGCGCCATCGAGCCTGATGGTTTCACCATTGAGCATCGGGTTGGCGATAATATGCTGGGCCAGCGAGGCGTATTCCTCGGGTTCACCGAGCCGGCTCGGATTCGGGACGCTCTGCGCCAGCGAATCGCGGACCTTCTCTGGCAGTCGGGCCAGGATGGGCGTATCGAACAGACCCGGAGCGATCGTCATGACGCGGATACGCTTGCTGGCCAGGTCGCGGGCGGCGACCAGGGTCATGCCGACGATACCGGCCTTGGCCGAGGCATACGGGATCTGGCCGATCTGGCCTTCGTACGCGGCGACCGAGGCGGTGAGGATGCAGACGCCGCGTTCGCCGTCGAGCTCTTCGTTCCGGGCCATCCGTGCCGCGGCCAGGCTCAGGACGTTGAAGGTTCCGATGAGGTTGGTTCGGACTACGCCCTCGTAAACTTCCAGGGAACCTGGGTTCCCGTCGCGGTCGACCAGGCGCAGCGCACCGCCGCGGCCTGCGCAGTGCACCAGGGCACGCAGGGGGGCAAGATCTTCCGCGGCGTCGAGCGCGGCATTGACCGACTCCGGGTCCGTGACGTCAGCGGGCACGAAGGTAGCGCCCAGTTCGGCGGCCACGTCGACACCGGCGGACGTGGGCAGATCCAGGATAACGACCTTCGCGCCGTCGTCGGTGAGGCGGCGGGCCGTGGCCGCCCCGAGGCCCGAGGCGCCACCGGTGACGACGACGGATGCTCCGTTAATGTTCATAGCTCTTCTCTCCTGCGGGGTTGTTAGAGACGTTCGATGATGGTCGCGTTCGCCATGCCGCCGGCCTCGCACATGAGCAGGAGGCCGTAGCGCTGCTGGTTGTCTTCCAGCGCGTGGAGCATGGTGGTCATAAGCCGGGTCCCTGAAGCGCCGAGCGGATGGCCCAGGGCGATGGCGCCGCCGCGTGGGTTGATCTTCTCCAGATCGGCATTGAAGTGGCTTTGCCAGGCGAGCGGAACGGGGGCGAAGGCTTCATTGACCTCGATGTGGTCCATCTGCTCCAGCGTCAGTCCCGAACGGGCGAAGATCTTTTCGGTGGCCGGGATCGGGGCCGTGAGCATCAGCAGGGGATCATCCCCAACAGCGGTCATGGCGTGCACCCGGGCGCGGGGAGTGATCCCAAGTTCGCGTGCCTTGCGTTCGCTCATGAGCAGGACGAGCGTCGCGGAGTCGGCAAGCTGGGAGGAGTTTCCGGCGGTGACGGACCAGCCGATCTGCGGGAAGCGGCCGCTCAGTTCCGGGGTCTCGAAGACGGGGTTCAGGCTGGCGAGGCGTTCGGCGGTGGTGCCGGGTCGCGGTGTCTCGTCCGCGGTGACGATGGTGCCGTCCGCAGTGGTGACCGGAATGATCTCGCGCTCGAAGGCGACGGCGGACTCGACAGCCAGCCGGTGGGAGCGCACGGAATACTCATCCTGGGCTTCGCGGCTCACTCCGTACTTGGCGGCCACCAGCTCCGCGGCGACACCCTGGGAGACCAGGCCCGGGGCGAAGCGGGCGGCAATGCCGGCCCCGTAGGGATCCGCGCCGGCGCGGGCGGAGCCCATGGGGACCCGGCTCATCGACTCCAAGCCGCCGGCGATCACGATGTCATAGGCGCCGGCGAGGATGCCCTGCGCGGCGAAGTGGACTGCCTGCTGGGAGGATCCGCACTTGCGGTCGATGGTGGTGGCCGGAACATGGGCCGGGTAGCCGGCAGCAAGCCAGGCCATGCGCCCCGGAGTGGCCGATTGTTCTCCCGTTTGGGAGACACAGCCTATGATCACATCGTCCACGGTACTCGGGTCGATGCCGGTCCGCTCGAGAAGCGCAGTCAGCGCCTGGGCTAGCAGATCCACTGGATGGATTCCGGCAAGGGCTCCGCTGGGGCGTCCGCGGCCGGTGGGCGTACGCAGTGCGTCGACGATCAAGGCGTCAGTGTTCATGGGTATAACCTCCTCCTATTGCTTATCATGATTGTCATCATGAAGGCAATCATTTTAGCCAATGGGGAGGGTTATGAAGCAATAATCCGCACGGCCTCGGATAACTCGGCGCGACTGGTGCGCAGAGCGTTGGCCGGACGTTCCGGATCCTCGAAGCCGAAGGACATGGCGCAGACCACCAGGCGGTCCTCCGGAAGGTCCAGGAAGGAGCGGACATAGTCGGAGTACATGGCTATCGAAGCCTGCGCGACGGTGGCTACACCAAGTGACTGCGCCGCGAGCAGCAGCGTGGCGGCGTACCCGCCGCAGTCAATGGCACCGTAGACGCCCTGCGCCTTGTCCGTGGTGATGACCGCGGTATGCGGGGCGCCGAAGAATGAGAAGTTGCGGAGAGCCTCCTCGGGCCGCCCGGCGCGGTCGCCGCGGTCGATGCCAAGGGCGTTATACAGCGCAAAACCGCTCTCGCGCCGCAGTTCCTGGTATACCCCGGCGTGGTCCGAGGGCATCGGGAGGTCCGACTGCACCGAGGAGGCCGCGGCGTGCTCGGTCAGCCCTTTGGCGAACCGGGACGTTCCTTCGCCGCTGGTCACGTGCACCTGCCACGGCTGGGTGTTGCACCAGGACGCCGTCCGCTGCGCCAGGTCAAAGATCCTGGTGATGGTCTCCGCCGGCACCTGGTCGGGTAGGAACCCGCGGCAGCTGTGCCGCTGATCCAGCAGCTCTTCCAGGCCGGCGACGTTTCGATTGCTACCGCGCACAGCTCTTTTTCGGCTTCGCAAATCCGCACGTGCCGGACGCAGCTTCGCCGGCTCTTGCCGCGCTGGCGGTCGGCACTCCGACCCGTAAGGATCCCTGCTGCGCCACCGTGCACAGCAGGGATCCGCTGCGCGTGAACATATCGGCAATCGCCAGGCCCCGGCCGTCACGCAGCGCCGGCGAGCGTTGGTCCAGAAGGATCCATTCGTCCGTCCGCGCGGGGGCGTGGAACCACATGGAGTGGTCCATTGAAAACCCGGTGGCGCTGCCGCCGCCCCACCACAAGCCATGCGGCTTCAGCAGGGGATCGAGCATGCACATGTCGCTGGCATAGGCCAGCAGTGCCGCGCTGAGGGCTCTATCGTCCGGATCCGTGCCCATGGCCCGGATCCATACCGCCGACTGCGGCTGCGCGTCGGCGGCGTCGTCCGCGGCGAGCCGCGGCGGATTGGTGACGTAGCGCAGGTCGAATGCGGACTCTTCATTCCAGTAATCGTGGACGTCGTCGAAGCCTGCCAGGGCGGTGCCGACGTTCAGGCATTGCTCCGGCGCCGGCACCGGCGGCATCGGGGTCTGGTGCGCCGGCCCGGTGGCATCCCGGGAAAAAGTGAGCTCGGCCGTGAGCAGTAGGCGCTCGTCCTGCATCACGTGCACGGAGCGCCAGCAGGTGGAACGGCCGTTTCGGACAGGAATGACGTCGAGCCTCACATTACGGCTCGGTGCGCCGGCGTCGACGAAATAGGCATGCAGGCTCCGTATCCAGAATCCCTCCGGCACGCTCGCCGCCGCGGCGGCGAGTGCCTGCGCAACAAGCAGCCCGCCGTAGGGCACGCCCCACGTTACGGACGGGGTTCCGCCGATGTACTTGCCGCCGCCGCTTGGCACTGGACGAAGCAGCGTGCAGACCTCTTCGAAGGCCTCCTCCGCGGTCTGGGCCAGGCGTCGCGGCCCGCTTCTCGTTGTATTCGGCATCACACGGGTCCTGTCTTGTCCGTCCTGTTCTGCTGCCGGAGTCTTCAGCGTGCGGACCAGGAGATCGGGGTGTCGAGCAGCTCCGGAAACTTGCGCTCCGCATAGCGCGCATAGGCGGCGATGTGCTCGTGCATGGCCGTGGCGGAGGCCTCCGGGTCGCGGGCGGCAATGGCGGCGTAGATACTCGCGTGGGCCTTATGGACGGCGCTGCGCCGGTGCTCGGGGTAATCGATGCCGATGGCACTGCCATCAAGCATCCCGAGCAGCGACTCCACGAGGTAGCCGAACATCACATTGCCGGAACCGTGCGCAATGATGTCGTGGAAGCGCTTGTTCATTTCGAGGAACTCGGCTTCGTCCCCGAGATGTTCCCCCATGTGGTCCACGCTGTACTTCAGCTCCGCAAGCTGCTCTTCACTCATCCGCGACGCAGCCAGCTGGGCCATCATCGGCTCCAGCCCGGAGCGGGATTCGGCAATCGTGCGGAACGGGGCATTCTCGAACTGCAGCAGCAGCGTGAGGGCCGTCGCCAGCCCGCTACCGTCCGGCTGCTGTACCACGGGGCCACCGCCGGGGCCCGGCCGGAGGGCAATAACGCCCTGCAGCTCCAGGAAACGCAGCGACTCCCGCAGGGTGCCACGCCCGATACTGTACTCCTCAAGCATCACCCGCTCCGGCGGCAGCCGGTCACCAACGGTATTGCCGCGGCGCTGGATATCCGCCACGATTCGCTTGGCGACGAGCATGGCTGTCTTCTGGGGGCGTAACGATGCCGCACTCATATGGGTTCCTTCACTCACCGTCCCCAGATCCTTGGGTCGGTAAATCATTAGTATGGTTAGAAGAAATATCTTACTCCGAAATTGAAACGAGTCCGTCGGGGTTGTGGATCTGGGTGCTGGAGACCACGCCATCGGCAACGAGTCTAGCCAAGGCCGCTGCCCCGAGTCCCAGCCCGCCAAGGATTTCTACGGTGTGCTCGCCAATCTCCGGCACCCCAATATAAAGCGGTTCCGTGCTTCCCTCGATGTGCAGGATGGGGCCGGGCATCATGGCGGATCCCAGTACGGTACCGGCAAGCCCGACGAGCGTGCGCTCCAGGAAGTGGGGATCCTGCACTATGTCACTCGAATCATTGACCGCCGCGGCGACGACTTCGTAGGCTTCGAGGGTGTCAAGAACCTTGGCGCGAGGCATTGAACCGACCCATGCCTTAACAATCTCCTGCAGTTCAGCGTTGTTGGCCATGCGGGCCTCATTGGTGGCATAGCGTTCGTCGGCCTTCAGGTCCGGCCGCCCCATCGCATCGAACAGCCGCATGGCGATGGTCTGAGCTGAGGCTGCGATCGAAAGCCAAGCCCCATCTCCGGCCTGGTAGATCCCCCGTGGGGAAGCGGATCCGGAAGTGTTGCCCACGCGGGTCATGATCGTTCCGGTGGAGGTGTAATTCAGGATCGCGTCCCCAAGGATGAACATCAACGGTTCATAGAGGGCAACATCCACCACGGAGCCGGCTCCGCTGAGTTCGCGCCGGTACAGTGCCATCGCTGTTCCGAAGGCCGCTGAAATGCCCGCGATGGAATCTGCGAACCCAAACGGGGGGGAGGTCGGCGGCGTGTCCGGCCAGCCGTTCAGGAACGCATAGCCGCTCGCCGTCTCGGCGACGGTGCCAAAGCCCGGGCGCCCGCTGTACGGGCCACTCTGCCCGAACCCGCTTACCCGCGTCAGGATCAAGCCAGGATTTTCCTTGGACATTACGTCGTAGCCCATTCCCCAGGCCTCAAGGCGTCCGGGGCGGAAGGATTCAATCACGACATCGGCGTTCCGGATCAGATCGAGGGCGATCCGGCGTCCCTCGGGCTTCCTCAGGTCAACGCCAACCGAGCGCTTCCCGGAATTCAGTCGGGCGAACCCGAGGGCCAGCCCGTCCTTCTGGGGCTGCCACTGCCGCGCAAAGTCCCCGCTGACGGGGTCCTCGACCTTGATGACATCGGCGCCGAAATCGCGGAGCATGCGTCCCGCGGTGGGGGCTGCATACATGGAACCCAGTTCCACAACCCGTACTCCGTGGAGCAGTCCTGGTGTAACTGTGCTGGGCTGGTTCATGGCAGCCTCACCCGCTTTCATCGAATCACTGGCTGTAAGATAATAATGGTAGTAAGAGATTAGCAGAGCCGTCGGCTTGTTTGCAGGTCCGACGGAGTTTCAGGCACCGTAGTGAATAGTTATGCCATTGGCCAGGGAGAGGCCCGGAAGGGTAACCACAGCAGTGGAACCTGGGCATCTATATAAAAGGGGAAACATGTCGACGGAGATTTCGAGTCCTTTTGATCTTAGGGGCAGGGTGGCGCTGGTTACCGGCGGCAGCCGCGGCCTGGGCCGCGCGATGTCGCTCGGACTTGCCAGGGCTGGTGCCGACGTAATTATTGCCAGCCGCAACGGCGATGCCTGCGCTGCATTCGCCGCAGAGTTGGAGGCGGAAACGGGGCGGAATGCTATGGGATACGGCGTGCACGTCGGTCAATGGGACCAGCTTGAGCCCCTGGTGGATGCTTGCTACGCGAGATTCGGAAAGGTGGACATTCTGATCAATAACGCGGGCATGTCCCCGCTCTATGATTCGGTCGATTCCGTGAGCGAGGAACTCTTCGATAAGGTGCTCGATGTCAATCTCAAGGGACCCTTCCGGCTCGCAGCCCTCGTCGGCACTCGCATGGCTGCCGGCGACGGCGGTTCCATCATCAATATTTCCAGTGCCGCTTCGGTCCATCCCAAGCCCCACGTGCTCCCGTATGCGGCGGCAAAGGCCGGGCTTAATGCCCTCACCATCGGCCTGGCCCACAGCTTTGGCCCGACCGTACGCTGCAATGCCATTATGGCTGGCACCTTCCTGACAGACGTCAGCAAGTCTTGGGATGAGGAAGCGTTTGCCGAGCGCGCCCGGACATTCGCGCTCGGACGTGGCGGCCGGCCCGAAGAGATTGTCGGCACCGCGCTCTACCTGGCGAGCGATGCGTCCACCTACACCACCGGAGCCATCATTTCGGTCGACGGGGGGCAGCCCTGACGCAGCTGCAGGCAAGAACGCCGCCTCCGGAGACGGGCGAAACGTTCCGAAATCTCTGGTGATGATATGCAGTGTTATGTTACGTTCGTCGTAAAGCGCAGATGTAGCAGGCTGACGATCCTCAGAAGGCGGGAACATGACCACGACGCAGGGCCTTACCGGAGCCGAGGAAAGACTCGATGCCAACCCGGCATTTCCGAACCTCTTTTCCCCGATCCGGATCGGGACCATGAAGCTGCGCAACAGAGTCATGTTGCCGCCCCACGGGTCTGCCATCGGCAATATCTTCGGTACACAGGCGGAAGCCGACCGCAATATTGCATACTGGGAGGCTCGGGCCAAGGCCGGCGCCGCCTGGATTGACGGCATATCCGGTCACATTGCCAACTCCTTCATTCCCGGCTTCGAGCCGACCGGCGTGGGGGCGGCGAACGAAGGCTTCTACCGGCTTCCGCACTTCGTCGAACGGATCCAGCAGTTCTCCGACACGATGCATGCGGCCGGGGCAACGGCTACCGCCCAGATGGTCCATCAGGGCGGCATGCCGCATGGCCCCTCATCGATCATGAGCTCGCCTGTCATCAATCTGGCGCCGCATGTCCTGGACCGTGACGAGATAGCTGGTTTCATCGAGGAATACCGGTTCTCCGCCAAGCAGGCCCAGGCTGGCAGGCTTGACGGCATCGAGCTCCACCTCAACCATGACGACATTCTTGAATGGTTCCTGTCGCCGCTGACCAACCATCGTGATGATGAATACGGCGGTTCGATTGAGAACCGTGCAAGGTTCACCATTCGGGCGCTCGAGGCAATCCGCGAGGCTGTAGGCAGCAGCATGACGGTCGGTGTCCGGCTTAATCTGCGTGAGGAAGTTCCCGGCGGCTACGACGCGGCCGAGGGGATCCTTATCGCACAGCACCTGGAGTCGAGCGGGCTGATCGACTATTTCCACGTCGTTGTCGGAACGCCATGGGGCAATCCCAGCTATATCCAGCCAACCTACTTCGACGATGCGCAGTGGGCGGACCTGTCCGGAGCATTCAGGCGAGCTGTTTCGCTGCCCGTTGTGCACACGGGCAGAGTGAACAGCCCGGAGGTTGCCGAACGTGTTCTCGCTGCGGGCAACGCCGACGTCGTCGGCATGGCGCGCGCCCACATTGCCGATGGCGAGCTGCTGCTCAAGGCCCGCGAAGGACGTACGCAGGACATCCGGCCCTGCGTGGGCGGGAATGAATGTATCAGCCGCCGCTACGTGGAGGGGCTGCCGTTTGGCTGCGCGGTCAATCCGCACGCCAGCAAGGAAATCGACGGACCATGGCCCCGGGCGGCCAGGTCACAGAAGGTTCTCATCGTTGGAGGTGGTCCGGCAGGCATGGAGCTTGCCGCACTCACGCGCCAGAGCGGCCACGTCGTTGAGCTGTGGGAGGGCAGCGAGGTCCTCGGCGGCCAGCTGCGGATTGCCATCAACGCGCCGCGGCATGAAGGCTACGGACGCTACCTCGACTGGCAGGAACGACGACTCAAGCAACTCGGTGTCAAGGTTGAATTGGGGCACCGCGCGACAGCGGAGCTGGTCGAAGCGGCAGGGGCCGACATCGTCGCCATCGCCACCGGCGCAACACCTCGTACGCCGCAGATCGAGGGTGTTGATGCACCCCATGTGCATGACATCCGCGATGTGCTAACGGGTGCAGCTGTCCCAGGCCACCGGGTGCTTGTTCTGGCACAGGATGATCATGTGCCGCCGCTGTCGGTGGCGGATTATCTGGCAGAGCGGGGCCATCAGGTCACCATGGTCTATGCCACCGCGGGCCCGGCTCCGCTGCTTGGCCGATATATCGTCGGCGGCATCCTCGGCAGGCTCAGTGAGCAAGGCGTCCAGATGCGGTTTATGGAGCAGGTTGTGGGAATCGATGCCGGATCCATACGCATCCGCAACGTCTACTCCGGGAAGGAAGAGGACGTAGAGGGGGTGGACAGCGTTGTTCTGGCCTGTGCCGGAGTCTCGGACTCAGGCTTGTACGACCAGCTCAAGCACAGGCTGCCGCAGGTGCATATCCTCGGTGATGCCTACGCCCCCCGGCGTCTCGTCTTCGCTACCCGTCAGGCATTCGCACTCGCAGAGACCATAGGCAAGTAGCAGGCCAGCATCGAAGGGACAGGCAGCAGCCGCCGGCCACGGACGGGTCGGCGGGTTTTGCGGCATGTCGTTCCAAGGAAATCACTAGTCCGATAGGAGCCATTCATGGACGTCAACCAGGCAACAGCCATTCATTCGGGAAGCACAACCGGGACCGCTGGTCATCCTGGACAGGTGGTCCTCCTCCACATAGGCGATGGTTTGGCAACCGTGACGCTGAACCGTCCGGATAAACTCAACGCACTCAGCCTTGGCCTCGCCAAGGAATTCCGGCGGGCTGTCACCGAGGTTGCGGAACGAGACGACGTCGGAGTCCTCCTTGTCCAGGGGGCAGGAATCGGATTCTGCGCCGGCGGCGACGTGGGTGAGATGGCTGCCGCCGCTGACTGCGGCGACTATCTGGCCGAATTGGTAGGTGAGATGAATGAACCCCTGGCCGCACTTTCTAAGCTTCCGGTCGTTACCATCACCGCCGTCCACGGGACTGTGGCGGGCGGCGGAATCGGCCTCATGCTGGCCGGCGACATTGTCCTGGCGGCGGAAGGAACCCGTTTTACCTCGGCCTATCCCGGCGTAGGTCTCAGCCCCGACTGCGGCGCAAGCACGCTCCTGCCTGCTGTTGTCGGGCTGCGCCGGGCACTGGAGTTCACTCTCACGGGACGCATGCTGGACGCGGAGCATGCCTTGGAATGGGGGCTGATTTCCGAAGTCGTGGCCCCCGACCAACTACGCGAACGGGCAGCCGTTGTTGCCCGTGGAATCCTTGCCGGTGCCCCGCAGGCCCTGGGGGAAACCCGGCGGCTGCTCCGGGCTTCGGTCGGGCGGGGGTTTGTGGAGGGACTGCAGGATGAAATCGCTACAATTTCAATGCTCGCCCGCACTGAACTGGCCGGTAAGCGGATCACACGTTTCGCCGCTCCACGTGGCGCAGCCTCCTGACCTCTAGGGCTGTTGGACGGTGCCCGCCTTGGCGCCGGCAGATCGGCAGGGCCGATTGCCCGCTTTACTGAACGGTTGACTGAATGGGCAGGGGGAGGGCGGCCGCTGCCTGGCCGGCGGCAAATCCCTGCTCATACGCCTCATCGCTGCCGAGTCTGAACATGTCCTGGTCCGCTCGGCGGATGAGTTCCCTTGCGGTGCTGACAGGTGCGTCATCGAGGGGGTCCGCGAGGACCAGATGACGTAGCCCCCGAACCAAGGCCACGGGCCGTCCGCTGGACTTTCCCTTCACCAGATCGGCCGCACCGGAAATTTCGTCCGCCACGGCGGCAGCGGACGCCGTCAGCATGTTGCCATGAGCATCAAGACTTCCACGGTAGTCGTCGAGGACCTTTATTCCGGCTGCCCCGATGGCGGCATCGGTCTGCCCTTCACGCCACGGCCGGCCCAACGTGTCGCTGATTATTACCCCGAGGGCAACCCCGAATCTCTCCCGGAGTCCGAGGCAGAGTGCCCGTGCGGACGCGTCCGGGTCCACGGGCAACAGCAGCACTGTGCCTTCGGGCGTATTGCTGTTATCGACGCCGGCGGCAGCCAGCACCAGCCCCTGGCGGTTCTCAACGATGCGGGTCACGCCGCCGGCATGCGATCGGCTTGCCACGAGGCGGACCGTTTCGGCCGTAATGGCAGCCTCGCGGTCGGTTGCGTCAACATGGCGACCTTCGGCCTTGGATACGATCTTGCTGGTCACGACCAGAATGTCGCCGTCCTGCACACCACCCAGCGTGGGGTCGGAAGCCAGGATGTTGCCAATGAGGATTTCGAGATTGTCCCCGGTCTGGATTTCCGGCAGGCCGGCAAGAGCGCTAATAAGAAGCTGGAACATGGGAACCTTTGCAAACCTGACAAGGGACGGGTGGCCGGTCGCTACGGGCGGGAGGGTTTGCCTGTCCTACGTGCCCGGGGCTACTAAAAACTAACATAAGGATCGCTCATGTCTGCCCCGGGGAAGCATCCCGGGACTCTCACGCCGGTGTCCGGCTGCGCCACGCGGCGGCTTTCCGCGGCCGGCGTAGCCGCGGATGCAGCGCGGGCGCCGATGTCAGGCGCACTGCCCGTCAGGAACGGGCGGCGCACATTGAGCATCCGGCTAAGGTCCTTGCTATCGGGCGGGTTCCGCATGGTCGTGAAAACCCCGCACGGTCTTGCGGCCAAGATGTCCCGCTTCGACGAGCCGGCGAAGGTTGTTCGGGACAATGTTCGCCGGATCCTTGGTTTCGGCGTAGATGGAGTCGGCAACATGGCAGACAACGTCCAGGCCAATGAAGTCCGCCAGTTCCAGTGGCCCGACGGGGTGCCCGCAGCCGAGCTTCATTCCCTCGTCGATGTCCTTGGCCGTGGCATAGCCGTTGTCCAGCATTCTCGCGGCGGACAGCAAATAGGGAATCAGCAGGGCATTGACGGCAAAGCCGGGACGGTCCGCGATGGTCAACGGTGTCTTCTGCAGCTGGCCGCGGACGAATTCCTCTGCGACGCCAACGGTATGGCCGCTCGTAAGGATTGTCGGAATGATCTCGACGAGCCTCATCCGTGGCACGGGATTGAAGAAATGGAGTCCGAGGAAACGGGATTTCCCTTCCAGTGCAGTGGAGAGCATGGTGATGGGGATTGAGGACGTGTTGGTGGCAATAACGGCAGTTGGCGGAACGTGCAGCTCGACCTGGCGCAACAGGTTGAGTTTGAGATCGAGGATTTCCGGGACGGCCTCTATGATCAGATCGCACTGGGAGAAGTCCGCCAGGTCCCCGCCTGTGTGCAGCCCTGCCAGCCAGGTCTCCGCCTCCAGTGAGGTGATCTGGACCTTGTCGACTGAACGCTGCAAAGATGAGCTGATTTGCTTGCGCGCGGCGCGGAGCGCGTCCTGATTAGTATCATGAAGCAGAACCGTCAGCCCGGCACGGAGCGTGCTTTCGGCGATGCCCCGGCCCATCGCGCCGGAGCCGACGACGCCGACCGTGCCAACGGAGGTACCCGGGGTACTCATGCTTCATACCTCCTGATGAGAGCGGCCAGCGCCTGCCCACCACCGATGCACATGGTGACGATGCCGAACTCCAGTCCGCGCCGCTTCAGGTCTTTGGCGGCGCGCAGGGTGAGGATGGCACCCGTCGCTCCGACCGGGTGGCCCAGTGCGATGGCTCCGCCGTAGGGGTTGGTTTTCTCCGGGTCCAGTTTGGCATCGCGGATGACCGCGACGGCCTGGGAAGCGAAGGCTTCATTGAGCTCAATAGTTCCGATGTCCGCCGGGGTCAGGCCGGTTTCACGGAAGAGTTTCTGAAGGGCCAACGCGGGGGCGTAACCCATCAGCGCGGGATCGATTCCAGCGGTGGCGACATATTCCAGCGTGGCGAGGCCATCGAGACCGCGCGCCCTTGCGGTACTCTCCTTCATCAGCACCAAAGCGGCGGCGCCGTCGTTGATTCCCGATGAATTTCCCGCTGTTACCGTACCCTCCTTGCAGAATGCGGGGCGTAGGCTCTGCAAGCTGCCGAGCGTGGTGTCTGGGCGGGGATGCTCATCCTCGGTAACCCGCGCTGGACGCTTGCCGGAGATCTCCACCGGAGTGATTTCCTCGGCAAAGGCGCTCCGGGATGCTGCCAGGCCGGCCCGGCGCTGGCTTTCAAGGGCGAATTCGTCCTGTTCCTGCCGGGATACACCGTACTTTGTGGCTACGTTCTCCGCAGTGACTCCCATGTGGTTTTCGCTGAAGGGGTCAGTGAGCATGGCGACGGTACCGTCGATCAGCGTACGGTTTCCCAGCCGAGCGTTATCCCGTGCGTTGAAATCCAGGAAGGGCATCCGGGACATTGATTCGTCCCCCCCGGCCAGAATGACGTCCGCTCCTCCCCACCGCAGCTGCTGGGCTGCAGCCCACACTGCTTGCAGGCCGCTGCCGCACAGGCGGTTCACGGTGAAAGCAGGAGTGCCGTCCGGCATCCCGGCCGCCAGCGCCACGCGGCGGGCATTGTAGGCGTCCGGCCCGATCTGGCCGATGCAGCCCATGATGACTTCGTCGACCTCGTTAGGGGCGACACCGCTGCGGTCCAGCGCGGCCGCTGCTGCGATTGCGCCGAGTTCGTGCGCCGGGACAGATTTTAGTGCTCCGGCGTATTTCCCAATCGGCGTCCTTGCGCCATCGACGATGACGATTCTGTCTTCTGACATTGGATACCTCGGTTCTCTGCAGGGATAACCAATCCCAGAATGGAAATCTATAATCACTAATATATACATTAGGCTTATTGAGCAGGAAGGGGCAACCATGGCAGACGCTGGAAATAGCATGTCGACCAGGTGGTCGCCCGGACCGACCGGCACGATTCTGTTGGAAAAGATGGTTACCAGAGGCGGACCGCCACCGACCGATGTATGGCCAATGGGGACGGTGGTATCCCTCGTGAGTGCGCCGGTGTTTGCTTTCCTGGAGCGGCAGATTAGGAGGTTCGGATGACTGCGACGACCCTGACGACCCTGACGACTAAATCCGTCGCCGGTCTGGCAGACCGGGTCCGTCACGGCGCCGCCCGCGCCGAGCGGACAATGCCAGTGACTGCTGAACGGGGTCAATGGCGAATTCTGTTGCCCGTGCGGGGGACTATCGACTCGAAAACGCGGCTGCTACCCGAGGACACGGCCGGTGTGTATAGGCGCAGCTTGGCTCTGGCCTTCGCCCGCGACGCGGTTGCGGCCGTCCTTGAGAGCGCCGCAGTGGCCGAAGTGACTGTCATTACCGCTGACCGGAACGCTGCGACTGAGTTCGCCTCGATGGGCGTGAGGATTCTCCACGAGACGGGCCGGGACGGACTGAATGCGGCGATCCGGAGAGGACTGAGGCATATCGAAAACGCGCATCCCGCCAGCCCCCGCGCCGTGCTACTGGCCGATCTTCCCGCATTGACCGGCGCCGACGTCACCGCAGCACTGGCATATGCCGCGCTCACGGGAACGGCCGTGGTGCCGGATGCCGATGGAACCGGGACCACCATGATCACGGCTCTTCCCGGCCATGAGCTGGACCCTGCATTTGGTCCCGGCTCCCTGGCCCGCCATCGGGCGGCAGGCTTGTGCACACTCCCGTTGGATCAACAATCCACCATCCGCAGGGATGTGGACACTTGGCCGGATTTTGAGGAAGCTGCCAGGCTCGGGGTAGGGCCCTACACCCGTCAGGCGCTCAGCGAGTGCGGCCTGCTACCGGGATTCAGGCTTTGGGCTTCCCTCGCCTCGGTGGCCCCGGATAGTTCTGGCTGCTCCTAGGGCGTCTGCGGCCAGCGCGGCACTTGTGGCGGCATCCCGCATCCACAAGGGCACAACAGCGGCGTGGATTCCAACCGACTCAATGTTTCCGGCCAGCCCTGCATCGGCTTCATCGATGAGCCAGCCATCCAGAATCCCGCCGTTGAGGCGCGACCCGTAGTGGGCTGCGACCGCGTCAGCGCTGGTGGCTACGCCGACGGCGGTCAGGCAGAGATCCGCCATTCCCCGCACAACGGCTCCCGAAATGATGGGCGAAACGCCGACGACAGTTGCCGCCGTCGTGCGGATTGCCTCGCGGATTCCCGGCACGTTGACGATCATTCCGATGGAGACGACGGGGTTCGACGGAGCCAACAGCACCACATCCGCTTCGGCGATGGCTTCCAGGACGCCGGGCGCCGGCACGGCGGCGTTCAAACCCCGCTGGCCAAACTCTCGGACCGGAAGCGCCGCCCGGTGCTTTACCCACCATTGCTCAAAATGCATGGTGGTTTGGCGTCCGAAGGTGTCCGGATCATCTACCACCACGTGCGTTTCGACCGGTTGATCGCTCATGGGGAGTAGGTCAACCCCGAGGTCCCACCGTGCGGCCAGCCGCGCAGTGGAATCACTCAGGGTTAGGCCCTCGCGAAGAAGATGCGTCCGCGCGATATGGGTGCCGAGGTCCAGGTCGCCCAACGTAAACCATGGCCAGCCGACACCGTAGGAAGCCAGCTCCGCGCTGACCCGCTCGCTTTCACCGGACCGTCCCCAGCCGCGGTCCTCGTCGTTGATTCCGGCCAGGGTATACATCACCGAATCGAGGTCCGGACAGATCCGCAGGCCTGTGAGCCACATGTCGTCTCCGGTGTTGACGACTGCGGTGATGTGGGCCGTGGCACCGCCGTTGCCGTCGGGCAGTGAAGCCTGCAGGTGCTCCCGCAGGCCCCGCAGGAATCGTGCTCCGCCGACCCCGCCAGCTAGGACTGTGACCCTCACGGAATGATCACCGCCACGTTTCCTGGTCCATTTTCCCCAGTTTCGGCCAGTCCGAGGCATGCTGATTCAAAGCCCGTGGGCTGGTAGAGGTCCGGGCGGGCTCCAGTACGGTCCAACGTGGCTCTGACGAAGACATGTGCTGACTCGATTCCGGGTTTTTGCAGGGCTTGAGCTGGCCATGTCCTGCGGTTGGACGTAGCGATACGAGGAACATCGAATAGCACCATAGCCTAAGTCTCGGTCATGGAATTTCGGAGCCGGGTTCAGACACGCGGTCGGGAGATCCGCATGAGTGGGCTGAGGAACTTTGCCCGTCGTCTCTGAGCACGGGCCAAGTCCATTTGGGTGGCGGAACGCGGCTGCCGCATGATTCTTGAGTTTGTCAGGCTGTTCGCCGGATCCGGTGCCGGATACGACTATGTGGAGCCGGTGGTCCAGTAGGCGGGGCCGGACTGGCTGACGTGCGGTGCTTGTCCGTGGCGATGGTCGAATGGTCCCACATCGCTGAAGTTGCTGATGTAGGTCATGACCGTGCCTCCTTCTTCCCGGAGTCGGGGCGCTTTCATGGATCCTGATGCCCGACATATTGGCACCGAGGCGGTCAGGAGGCCAGAGCTACTCCGGCGGCGGGGACTCCGCTGGGGCGGCCGGCGCTATCGCCGGCGCGCTTCCATGGGCCCCCTGTGCCCCCTGACGGGAACACTCGAAATTGCACGGTTGTTATAGGTAACAGACCTAAAATGCGAACAACCTACACAGCACTCATAATTCCGGCCCGGATCAGCGAACCTGCCCGGGTTGAGGCGGTTTCATCCGACCTGCAAACCCTGCAGAGCCTGGTTGGCGGAGACATTGAAGCCGTCACCCGCGGTGACTGGCGCGTCTTTCTCAACGCTGAAGGTGTGATCGCCAACCTTCCGCCCAATCTGCGTGCCGCCCAACTGATGCGCGATTGCGGGCTGGACCTTGCCGGCGTGGCGCGGGGCACGGCGGTCTTCTTTGGCCACGGCGGCCACGGTGAGGAGGCCGACGTCCCCCAGCATCTGATCCGGCTCGCAGAAGAACTATGGGATACCAAGCTGGTTGCCTGACGCTCGTCGACTTCGTCGGTCAACCCGAATCGGAGGTCCCCGGACCCAGGGAGTCCGGGGACCTGCGATTCGCAGCGTCTAGTTGTCATGCATGTCCCGTCTTGTCATGCATGTCCCGTCGGAACGCCATTGCGTGACTAGGCTTTCCTCCTGCGGGCCACCAGCGTCATGAGCAGGCCGGCTCCCAGGAGGAGGACCGCCACCATGAGCAGGCTGGTATCGGCGCCCGTGGTTGCGAGCATCGGCGTAACCACGGTGGCCGTCGAGTTGCCTGAAACGCCTACCGAGGCTGCACCCAGGGTGACGGGCGTGGAGATAGGCGCAACGGTCTGCGCGCCGGAGAGCAGCCCGTTAGCGCCGGTTGTGATGGACCCGGCGGCGGCCGAGGGGTTGCCCGCGGTTTCGTCTGTTCCATTGGCCGCGGGATTGTTGACCGTGGCTGTTGAGTTGCCGACTACGCCAGCGGAGGTAGCGCCGACGGTGACCGGGGACGTTACTGGCGCTATCACCTGCGTGCCCGACAGGATTCCGTCGGAGCCGGTTGTGGTGGACCTGGTGGCGGGGGCGGCCGAGGTGCCGCCCGCGGTTTCGGTCGTGCCGTTCGTCTCGTTGTTGTTGGCTGTGGCCGTTGAGTCACCGAGTACACCAGCGGAGGTAGCGCCGACGGTGACCGGGGCGATACCGGTGCCACGACCTGCGTGCCCGACAGGATTCCGCCGGAGCCGGTTGTCGTCCCGGCGGCGGCCGAAGGGTTGCCCGGGGCTTCGGCCGTGCCGGTGGTCGCGTTGCTATTGGTCGTGGCCGCTGTGTTCCCCAGCAGACCCAGCGACGTTGCTCCCAGGGTGATCGGGGCCGTTACCGGCGCGACCACCTGGGTGCCCGACAGGATTCCGTCAGAGCCCGAAGTGGTGGACCCAGCGGCCGGAACGGCCGCGGCATTGCCCGCGGTTCCGCCGGTGTTGTTGGTCGTGGCCGCTGAATCGCCGAGTACGCCAACTGAGGTGGCACCGAGTGTGATGGGGGCCGTTACCGGCGCCACCACCGGGGTGCCGGAGAGCAGTCCGTCAGAGCCGGAAGTGGTGGATCCGAGAGTTGTGGCCGGTGTAGCGGGGTTGCCCGCGGTTCCGTTCGTGCCGTTGGCCGCGCCGCTATTGGCCGTGGCTTCTGTGTCCCCCAGCAGACCCAGCGACGTCGCGCCCATGGTGATCGGGGCCGCTACCGGCGCCACCACCTGCGTGCCGGAGAGGATTCCGTCAGAGCCGGAAGTGGTCGAGCCGGCCGGGGCAGGTGCGGGGTTGCCCGCGGTTCCGGCGGTGTTGTTGGTTATGGCCGTTGAATCACCGAGTACACCCAGAGAAGTCGCACCGAGACTGATCGGGGCCGTTACCGGTGCCACCATCTGGGTGCCGGAAAGGATTCCGTCAGAGCCGGACGTGTTGTCGGCCGCGTTGGCAGCAGTGCATCCGAGGGCCAGCAGGCCTCCGGCAAAGAGGGTGCCGAGCAGCCCTCTGCGGATATTTTGATGCATGATGAATCTCCTTAAAAAGTTGTTGGCGGGCGCCTGAAGCTACCCGAAGGGCCTTAGTTCAACGCCGTGGCGCGGGCAGGGCACAACTAGTCAGGGGATGAACCGGGGTCAAACGACACCGGGGAGGGGGACTGGAGCAGCGCACCCGAGACGGGCATCGCGGTGGTCAGAGGGAGTTCAAAACCGTGTGCCGCCAACCATGCCGGCGTCGACGGTCCAGCGCCGGAGCCGTTGCCTCCGGCGGATCCGGAACCAGGCAGGGCAGGCAGGAAATCGGGCAGGATATCAAGCGGGCCGCCGTCGGGGTATGCCGGCGCAACGGCATCAGCAGAGGCACGCGGCGGCAGCTGACCCCAGGGCGCAGACGAGGCAAATACGCCGGCGCGGGGAAGGGCCGGAACCATTGCCCCGGTAACGGCCGCATGGCAATCGGTGGCGTCCGGTGCCGTCAGCGGTTCGTTCGCGCCACCCGGTTGATCTGCATTGGCTGGAACCAAAGAGCCGACCTTGCCGCCGTCGACTGTTAGCGGTAATTCCAGCCCGGTGCCAGAAACGGGGGAGGTGCCCGGGGCGGCACCTGCCGGGTCGATGAGCGCCGTAAGTGCAGCATCCACAATTTCAGGGACGGCGCCGGACACGCCCAGAAGGCTGTTTGCGGAATCGCCAACGGCGGCGTCGGCGATGTGCACGACGGGCTCCGTCAGCTCCGTCAGCTGCGCCAGCGATGCGGCAGGGGCGACGGGAACGACCTGCAGGAGACCGTCGGCGGTGCGGGTCACTTCGTGCACGACAGGGCTCAACACGGGGGCTGACACGGGTGAGGTAACTGCGGCCCCGGTGCCTTCGCCGGCCTCCCGGGAAGCAACATCGGTGGCCGGAAGCAGGATGTCCCCTGCCGGGTCCGCCGCGGGTGCAAGCGCCGTCACCGATGAGGTCGTGTTCGTCAGCAGGGAGTCCGTGTTGGAAGAGGCGGTGGCAGCCGGGGCCGAGAGCGCCGGCCAGGTCGTCGCGGCCGCGGCGGCGAGTAGGACGGGGCGGAGCGAACGCCAGACCGAACGTGTCGTTTCCATTCTGAACGCCTCCCCCCGAGTTGGCCCGAAACAGCAATTGTCCCCACCCTAGGCACGGTCCGGAGAGCAAGTCCAGACTTTCGCGATTAGAAAGTACGCCGAATTGATAATTAACCCACGCCCTTACGTTACGAAGTCGATGCCCCGCTGCGTTGTCCGACCGCGTCAGGAAGGATAGGCCAGGGTCCGGGCGGGGGTGGCCCTGCACTTCAACGCGTTCCTCCGTGACGGGTGCCGGAAGCGCGACCCGCAGAAGTCCACCGCGACCTAGCCGCCCGGATCCTTGGCCGACCGGATCCTTGGTTTCACGGGGCCAGGACCCCGTGACGCGAACACTGGGCCGTCCAGCCCAGCGGCGTGACCTGGACCTTCATCCGGCGCCGGCACTGCCCGCAGTAGCGGGGCGGTTCCAGCGCCAGCTGGCCGTCGCAGCGAAGATGGTCCGACGGCGGCCGGCCGCCGTCGGACTTGCCACCGCAGTGGCCGCAGAACGGGCCGACCGTGGCTGCTGCCGGGCCCCGGGCACCCCTGACCCCGTTCACAGCGACTTCTGGAATTCCTTGATGGGCATGTTCAGCTCCACGAGCAGGTTCAGGTCCGCGTTGGCGGGCCGGCCCAGAGTGGTGAGGTAGTTCCCGACAATGACTGCGTTGATGCCGCCGAGCAGGCCCTCCCGGGTGCCGAGGTCACCCAGGGTCAGTTCCCGTCCGCCGGCGTAGCGCAGCACCGTCCTGGGCATGGCCAAACGGAAGGCGGCGATGGCGCGGAGGGCGTCCTTGCCGTCCATGATTCCCTGGTTTTCCAGCGGGGTGCCCGGCCGCGGGTTGAGGAAGTTCAGCGGAACCTCGTGGGGTTCCAGATCTGCGAGCTGCGCGGCAAGTTCGGCGCGCTGCTCGAGGGATTCGCCCATGCCGATCAGCGCACCGCAGCACAGCTCCATGCCGGCGGCCTTGACCATGCTGCAGGTTTCCAGCCGCTCCTCGTAGCTGTGCGTGGTGACCACCTCGGGAAAGTAGCTGCGGGCCGTTTCCAGATTGTGGTTGTAGCGGTGCACGCCCCACTCCGCTAGCTGATCGACCTGGCGCTGAGTGAGCATACCCAGTGAACAGGCGATGTTGATCTCCACAGCCTCGTTGATGCGGTCGATCGCGAACTTGATCTGGTTCATCAGCTTGATGTCCGGTCCACGGACCGCGGCGACGATGCAGAATTCCGTGGCGCCGGTGGCGGCTGTTTCTTTCGCGGCCTTGACCAGTTCCGGGATGTCCAGCCACACCCCGCGGACTGGCGAGTCGAACAGGCCCGACTGGCTGCAGAAGTGGCAGTCCTCCGGGCAGCCGCCGGTCTTGATGGAGATGATGCCTTCCACCTCGACGTCTTCCCCGCAGTGCCTGAGTCGGACCTCATGAGCCAGCTGTAGGGCGGCCGGAAGCGCTTCGTCCGGGAGCCTGAGGACGTCCACCAGCTGGTTTTCGGTCAGCCCCACGCCCGCTTCAAGAACCTGCGTCCGGGCTGTTTCAAGGATAGCGTAGCTGGTCACGGGAGGGTCTGCCTGAATCGTCATTGATTGTCCTTTGCGCTGGCTAGCTGCGGAGATGCTTCCTGGCTCACGCTAGTTTCCTGCCCGCACAAGGATTTTGTCGGATAACGACAAGAAAGCGCCCGGCGCTTTGGCCAATACCAGCGTCACGAGGCCGGCGCGCGACCAGCTCGACCTTATACTTCCTGCGTTTCAGAACCCCTGCGGAATTCAACGGTCACGGTCTGCCCCGGATTCTTGGTCCTCAGTGCGGCGAGGAGGTCTTCAGCAGTGGCAGATTGTCACCGTCGAGCTTGATGAGCACGTCGCCGGGCCGGATACCGGCTTTGTCTGCCGGTCCGCCTTCCGGCACTGAGAGTGCAGGCGCTCCGTTTGTGTCGGGCAGGCCCAGCTCGTCCGCGATCTGTTGGGTGATTTCCGCCAGCCCGAGACCGATGAAGGCGTGATCGGCTGTGCCGTCCTCCCGAAGCTGGTCAGCCACTTTCACCGCGATGGCGGCGGGGATGGCAAACCCAAGGGCCACCGCCCCTGCCTGCGGCGGAATGTAGGCCTCGCTAATGCCGATCACCTCACCCCTGTTGTTCACCAGGGCGCCCCCGGAGTGGCCGGGGCTGATCGTAGCATCGGTCTGGATCAGGTCCACAAGGGACTGGCTGCTCGCCGCCGACCCCGGGCGGCGGGTGCGCCGCCGGTGGTGTTCCCGGGGAACTGCGAGGTCGTCGGCGTGTCCGGTTTCCGACCGAAGTCGGTACAGCCCGACGCCGCGGTCGCGAGCACGGCTGCCGTTGCGGCGAGCCTGAGGAGGCGGGTTCTGCGCCTTGCGGTCGCTGGCCGGTGGTTCCCTGAACGTCCTCTCGTGGCCGGCCTGATCGGATGCTGTTTTAAAGCTAATCCCGCGCAGGCAGCGGCTGCCAGAGCCGATTCCCCCAGCCCCTTCAGCTACTATCGCCTTCGTCGCGAAGCTCGGCCAGAATGTCCACCGCGTCAGTGTTGCCGCCGGCGGCCAGCCGCCGGAGTTCCTCGAGATCGCCCTTTTCGGCGGCAAGTTCAACGAGCTGGTCCGCCGCATCGCTGCTGCCGCCGTCGGCGAGGCGGCGCAGTTCGTCAAAGTCCTCCCGCTCGGCAGCGCGTTCGATCAGTTCCGCGACGGCGTCGAGGTCACCGCGGGCGGCTTGTTCCCGCAGGGCCGGGAGTTCAGGATCTGACATTTGGGGAACCTTCCATGGGACGTCGCCGTCGTGCATTTCGTAACGTACCGAGTCCGGGCGACACCCCGCAAGGTGTCGCCCGGACTCGGGAGGCGATTCTGAGGCATACCGCCGGGAATCATTTGACCGGGATCCTATGCCCCGGGGAAACCTCGGCTAGTGCGTCAGGTCCTTGCCCTTGGTCTCCGGGATGGTGAAGACGAACAGCGCGCTGACGATCAGCAGGACCACGGCGTACACGTTGAACACGTTGGAGAGGCCGATGGTGCCCAGCCAGGTCTGCAGGTACGGTGCGGTCCCGCCGAACACGGCCACGCAGATGGAATACGGGACGCCGACGCCGATGGTCCGGATGCTGGTCGGGAACAGTTCCGCGTACACGGCCGGGACGATCGCGGCGCTGGCGGCGATGAAGATCAGCATCACGGACATGCCCACGGCCAGCTGCCAGGCCGAATCCTTCAGCAGCCAGGTCATCGGGAAGTGCATGACGGCGCTGCCGATAGCTCCGGCCCAGAGCACCTTCTTGCGGCCGATCCGGTCGGATAGTTTGCCCCAGAAAGGCAGGGCGGCAATGAACACGATGTTGGCGACGACGCTGGCCCAGAGGGTTTCGCCGCGGTCGATCTTCAAAACGGTGGCGGCGTAACTCGGCGCCACAACGCCCCAGATGTAATAGATCACGGTGAGGCCCACGGTCAGCCCGACGACCTGGAGGGCCTGCTTGCGGTGCTTCACAATCTGCGGCCAGATCGGCGCACGCTTCTCGGAGGTAGTCTCGCCTTCGAAGGCCTCGGTCTCATGCAGCTTGGAGCGCATGATCAGGGCGTACAGGCCCAGGACGGCCCCGACCAGGAAGGGAACGCGCCAGCCCCAGGCATTCATGGCCTCGGCGCTCAGGGTCATGTTCAGGATCGCGCCCAGCAGGGTGCCGGCCAGGATTCCGGCTGTGCCCGAGGTGTAGATCAGCGTGGCCCACAGCCCGCGCTTCTCTTTCGGGGCCACTTCGGAGAGGTACGTCTGCGACGACGGCAGCTCGCCACCGTGGGCCAGGCCCTGGATCAGCCGGGCGACCAGAAGCGTCAGCGACGCCCAGACTCCGACGGCGGCGAAGGACGGCGCGACGCCGATCATGAGGCTGCCCAGCGACGCGAGGCCGACGGCGAGCGTCATGGAGGTCTTGCGGCCGATGCGGTCGCCGATCCAGCCGAAGAGGAATCCGCCGACCGGCCGGGCCACGAAACCGACGGCGAAGATCGCCAGTGTGGCCAACACCGCCGAGGCGGGATCAGCTTTGCTGAACAGCTGGCTGGCGATGAAGGGCGTAAACGTGGCGTAGATCGCCCAGTCGTACCATTCGACGGCGTTTCCGATACCGGTTCCGAGGAGGGTCTTCCGGGTGGCAGCCCGGCTGGCGCGCTGCGGGTCAACGATGGTGGTCATAATTTTCTCCGGAAAAGTTAGGGCTAGGAAGCGAGGGAAATGGGATTGGCCGCGGCGAGCGTCGCGATGCGGGCAATGGCAAGCTCTGCGTAGAGCGCTGCACCGTCGGCGAGGACGCCGTCGTCGAACGTGGCGTAGGGGGAGTGGTTGAAAGCGGTGGCGGTGTGGTCCGCTCCCGGGGCGACGGCACTGAGCCCGAGGAAGGTCCCGGGCACCTCTTCCATCACCCGGGAGAAGTCCTCGGATCCGCTGAGGGGGGTGGCCCAGCGGGTCAACCTGGCGTCGCCGAACAGGTTCCGGATGGTTTTCTCCGCGGTGAGGGTCTCGTTTTCGTCCGTGATGCTCAGCGGGTATTCGGCGCGGTATTCGACGTCGACGTCCAGGCCGTGGGCCTGGGCGATGCCCTTCAGGAGGACGGGCACGGCGGACATCATCCGTTCGCGGGAGGCATGCGAGAACGTCCGGACGGTAGCCTCGATGCGCGCTGATTCGGGGATGACATTTTTTGTGGTGCCCGCGTGCAGAACGCCGACGGTCAGGACTACCGGGTCGAACATGTTGAACTGCCGCGTGATCATGACCTGCAGCGCGGTCACCATCTCGGCGGCTGCCGTGACCGGGTCCTTGGCCTTGTGCGGCGCGGAGCCGTGGCCGCCGGCGCCGAGAATCGTGACGAACAGCCCGTCCGAGGCGCTCATCATCACGCCCGGCTTGGTGGCGAACTGGCCATACGGCTCCAGCGAGGAGAAGACGTGCATGCCGTAAGCGGCGTCCGCGCGTCGGCCGGCGGCGTCCAGAACCCCTTCGCGGATCATGTGGCCTGCGCCGTCGTACCCCTCCTCGCCCGGCTGGAACATCAGGACGACGTCGCCGGCCAGCTGCTCACGGCGTTCGGCCAGCAGGGTCGCGGCGCCGGCCAGCATCGAGGTGTGGAGATCGTGGCCGCAGGCGTGCATGGCGCCGTCGGTCCTGGAGGAGTAGTCCACGCCGGTACGCTCCTGGACGGGAAGACCATCCATGTCCGCGCGCAGCAGGACGATCGGTTTGTCTGCGGAAGTGTGCGCTGCGCCGCCGCGCAGAACCGCGGTGACCGACGTCGTCGACTCGCCGAGGGTGATTTCGTACGGCAGGCCGTCGAGTGCTTTGAGGACTTTCTCCTGGGTGCGGGGGAGTTGGAGTCCGATCTCGGGTTCCTGGTGCAGTTCGCGGCGCAGCCGGGTGATGTCGCCGTGCAATTCCCTGGCATCTTCTGTAACCGACATATGTTCCCGCTTCCCGAACGTTTGGTAAGTGCTTCCACCAATTGTGAAGTGACTGGAGTCACAGGCGGATGAATCGCAGAAAAAATGCAAAGGTATGCTGAAAGGACAGGATTCATGCAGTGACGGGAGATCCTGATGGAAGTCAGTGAAGAAGACCTACAGCTGATCAACGCGCTCCAGATTGCGCCGCGGATCAGCTGGTCGGACGCCGCCGGCATCCTGGGTGCCCACGCCACCACGCTGGCCGCCCGCTGGGAGCGGCTGAGAGCTTCCGGCGCCGCCTGGAGCACGGCTCATTGGATGGGCGATCCGAAGCAGATGTGCCTGGCGCTTGTGGATGTGGACTGCGAAATGGCGTCGCGCGCCGACGTCACGGCCGCGCTGGCGGCCATCCCGGAGGTGGTCACCGTGGAGGAGGCCGCCAGCAACCGTGACCTCATGCTCACAGTCATCACACCCACGCTTGTCCAGTTCAGCGACGTCGTGCTGGCGCAGCTCAAAGAGATCCCGGGCCTGACCAAGTACCAGACCTCGTTGTGCACGCGTCTGCACTCGGGCGGGTACGCGTGGCGGCTGAACGTCCTGGACAAGTCGCAGATCGCCGCCCTTCAGGCCCTCGCAGGGCCCGAGGCTTCCGGCCCGGCGCCCGCCGGAAGCCAGGGAGCGCCGCTGCCGCAGAGCCACCTGCAGCTGATCCCGTTCCTGGCAAAGGACGGCCGCGCGGCGGCCGCGGATATTGCCCGCGCCCTGGGCCGAAACCCGGCCACGGTCCAGCGGCAACTGAACCGTGTGCTGGCCAGCCGGGTGCTCTCATTCCGGTGCGAAATTGCGCAGAAGTACTCCGGATATCCGATCAGCTGCCAGTGGTTCGCCAACGTCCCGGCGGGTCAGCATGGGGCGGCCGCCGCTGAGTTGCGCAGCTTCCGCAACGTCCGGCTCAGTGCGTCCACCACCGGCCGCACCAACTTCGTGATCCTGATGTGGCTGCATTCCCTGGCGGACGTCATGAACGCCGAACAGGCACTCCAGCTGCGGATCCCCGGAATCGAGCTTGTGGAAAGCGTTGTGGTGCTCAACACCGCCAAGCGGGTCGGCTGGATGCTGAACCCGGATTCGACGGCGACCGGCGCCGTCGTCGTGCCCGCTGCCGACCTGGCGCCGACCGCCTGAGCCGCCCGGTCCGGCAGTTCACCCCGTATTTCCGGTGAAGGGGCAAGTTCCGTACGTTTCTGGCGGCGTGCGGGGGTGGAAAAGGCACTCTTTCTGCGGAGGAAATTCGGAGCCTGAAAGCCCGCGGGAAATTTACTGGCGAACACCCCCTAAATAATTCCGTTTTCTTCGGCATCGGGAAGAGGGGGCCCACTCGACCGAATGGTGTCCGCTGCTATTTATCGGACGGGCTGGTTCCGGTGCCGGCTCCGCCGGTAGAGGCGCGCGCGGGCGGTCAGGACGGGATTTTTCCGGGTTATCGAGCCAACGGCCCAGCCGTAAAAGCGGGCGAAAAATGCGACCTAAATCCCATAACTGGCATTAAAAATATAAGTCTGTATGGTATTGGAAAGATCGATCCAAGAAAGGCAGTGATTCCGTTGTCAGGAAAGTCTCCTAAAAGTGGCAGTGTCAAAAAAGCGGGAAAGTCGATTCTCGAAAAAAGGGCAGAGAAAAAAGCAAAAACAGAAACAAGTGATCTCTTCGCGAAGCCGCGCAAGAACCAGCGCTGACAAATCGTCGGTGATCGGCGGCCATGACCCCGGCTGGCTCCCGGTCACCTCCGACCCCGGAAAGGACTGCGCGTGCGCACCACCTGTACAGCCCTGATTGTGCCGGCCCGCCTCAGCCAGCCAGTACGCGTCGAAACCATCGACCCGACCCTGACCACCCTGCAGAACCTGGTGGAAGGCAACGTCGAAGCAATCACCAGCAGCGACTGGCACGTTTACCTGAACGACGAGGGAAACGCCATCAATCTGCCCGGGAACGGCCGGGCAGAGGTGCTGATCCGGGAAGCCGGTGTCTATCTTGAGGACACGTTTAACGGAACAGCCGTGTTCCTCGGCCACGGACGCCACATCAACAGAGCGGACGCACCCGGACACCTGATCCGGCTCGCCGAACGGCTCTTCGACACCGCGCTGGCAGCCTAGCTGTCATCGCAACCGGTTACCGCACATCGGCTGCTCCGTAGACGCCGTTATGGGGCCTGATAAGGGCACTTGCGGAGCAATCGATGGACATTTGGAAACGACGACGCCGGCCCGCCACCTGACCAGGTGACCGGCCGGCGTCGTCGGCGCCGAGCATATGTGTCCGAGGGCAGCCAAGCTACCGCAGGATGACCGTCCGGTTGCCGAGAAGCAGGATCCGTCCCTCGCAGTGCCAGCGCACCGCATTGCGCAGGGCCGCGCATTCGGCGTCCCGGCCCACTGCCACCAGATCGTCCGCGGTGTAGGTGTGGTCCACATCGATGACCTGCTGCGAGATGATAGGGCCCTCATCCAGCTCGGCGTTGACGTAGTGCGCGGTGGCGCCGACGGTCTTCACGCCGCGGTCGTAGGCTTGGTGGTATGGCTTGGCGCCCTTGAAACTGGGCAGGAAGGAGTGGTGGATGTTGATGGTCCGTCCCGCCAGCTTCGCCGAGAGCCCGTCGCTGAGGACCTGCATGTAGCGGGCCAGGACCACGAGCTCCACATCGAGTTCGTCGACGATTTCCAGCAGCCGGGCCTCAGCCTCCGGCTTCGAGTCCTTGGTCACCGGCAGATGGAAGAACGGGATACCGTGCCACTGCACCAGGCCTTCCTGGTCGCGGTGGTTGGAGACGACCGCGACGATTTCCACCGGGATGTCGCCGGTCCGCGCCCTGAACAACAAGTCGTTGAGGCAGTGGCCCATCTTGGACACCATGACCAGGACCCGGCGTTTGCGGCCCTGCGGTTCCAGCTGCCAGTTCATCTGCCATTTCTCCCCCAGTGCCGTGAAGTCTGCGCGCAGCTGCTCCGTGCTGAACGACGCCGGGGCGGAGGAGAAATGGACGCGCATAAAGAAGTGCCCTTCCCCGCGGTCTCCGTATTGCTTGTTGTCGATGATGTCGCAGCCGTGCTCGAGCAGGAAGCCCGAGATCGCGTGGACGATCCCGGGGGACTCCGCGCAGTCGAGGGTGAGCACGTGCTCGGCCGTGGCGGCCGGTTCCACCGGCTCGTGGGTGGGAGCCGTCGTCGTCGTGGTGGTGTTCAAAGCTTCAGCCCTTCCAAGTCCTTATCAGCGTCCGTTTCCAGATCCTGGGCCAGCTCGGCCTGGAACGTCGCGTAGCGGGCCAGGTGCGCGGGGCGGCGGCGCAGGATGACCCACGCGATGCCGAGGAGGATGAACCAGACCGGCGTGACCATTAGGGCCAGCAGCGTATCCGGCTGGGTGGTCAGGGTCCATATCACAAAGGCGAAGAAGGCGAAGACAACCCAGACCATCGGGACGCCGCCGGGCATCTTGAACTTAGACGCGTCATGCAGCTGCTGGCGGCGCTTGCGGAAGGCGATGTAGCTGGCCAGGATGATCGACCAGACGAAGACGAAGCAGACCGCGGACACCGTGGTGACCATGTCGAAGGCCTTGCCGATGTCCTGTCCCGCGTACATCAGCACCACGCCGGAGAGCAGCAGAACGCAGGTCAGGAACAGGGCGTTCCGGGGCACTTTGCGGCCGGAGAGCGCGCCGAAGATGCGGGGGGCGTCGCCCTCCTGGGCGAGGCCGTAGACCATGCGGGAGGTGGAGTAGATGCCGGAGTTGGCCGAGGACATTGCCGAGCTCAGCACCACCAGGTTGACCACCGTGGCGGCGGCTCCCAGGCCGGCCAGGGAGAACATGGCGATGAAGGGGCTGTGGCCGGCGGCGAACTGGGTCCAGGGGGTGACGGACATCAGGATGATCAGGGCGCCCACGTAGAAGAGCAGCACACGGATCGGGATGGAGTTGATGGCCCGGGGCAGGTTCTTCTCCGGGTCTTTGGCCTCTGCGGCCGTGGTGCCGACCAGCTCTATGCCGACGAAAGCGAAGACTGCGATCTGGAAACCGGCGACGAAGCCCATGAATTCGTTCGGGAAGAAGCCGCCGTGGCTCCACAGGTTGCTGAAGGTGGCTGGTCCGGCGTCGGAGCTGAAGCCGCTGAAGATCATGAACAGACCGACCACAATCAGGGCCGCGATGGCGATGATCTTGATCAGCGCGAACCAGAACTCCGTCTCGCCGAAGGCCCGCACCGTGGTCAGGTTCAGCAGCAGAAGGATGGCGATGGTCACCAGACCGGGGATCCAGAGCGGAAGGCCGGGCCAGAGTTCCTTCGAGTATCCGGCGATCGCTATAACATCCGCGATGCCGGTGATGACCCAGCAGAACCAGTAGGTCCAGCCGGTGAAGAAGCCGGCCCAGGGGCCCAGCAGGTCCGCGGCGAAGTCGCTGAAGGACTTGTAGTTCAGATTGCTCAGCAGCAGCTCGCCCATGGCCCGCATGACGAAGAAGAGCATAAAGCCGATGATCGCGTACACGAAGATGACGGAGGGTCCGGCCGCCGAGATCGTCTTGCCGGAGCCCATGAACAGGCCGGTGCCGATGGCGCCGCCAATCGCGATCAGCTGGATGTGCCGGTTGCTGAGCTGGCGCTCGAGGTGGGGGGCTTGCGCCGCGGTTTCGGTCTGGGTTTTCATTCTGCTCCTCGAATGGTCACGAGTTTGGTGGTTGCGGGACTAGACGGTGGGGTTGCCTCGCCCGTGACCGCGTTCAGCTGGTTAAAAGTGTAAAAGTGGATGCCTGCGACCCTGTCCGGATGTTCGGCCAGCTCGGAGATCAGCGATGCCGGCTGGTACCGTTCGCCGCTCAGCAGCCTGCGGGCCAGCGGACCCTTGCGGCTCAGGAATTTCAGTGAGGCGCCGACGCCGATCTGGGTGCCCAGTGCGACCAGCCTGGTTCTCGGCACGGGACCGGCGACCCCGGCCCAGACCGGCAGCTCCACGCCTTCGCGGCGCAGCAGGCCGACATAGTCGACGATCTTCGGGGCGGAAAAGCACATCTGCGTGACCACGTGGCTGGCCAGGTGCTGCTTGGCCAGCAGGGCGTCCAGCAGGTCGAGCCCGGCGACGGAGGGGTGGCCTTCGGGGTAGCCGGCGACGCCGATGGAGATGCCGCCGCCGGAGTACTGGGCGATGTCTTCCATCAGCTCGGCCGCCGTGTCGTAGGGTCCGGCGGCCCGGGCGGAGTCCCCGCCGATGGCGAAGACTTCCCGGATGCCGGCCGCGTCGCAATCCCGCAGGATCTCGACGAGCTGGGCGCGCTGCTGCAGGGCGCGTGCCGAGAGGTGCGGGACCACCGTGTAGCCCAGCCCGGCGAGCTGGACTGCGACGCGCATGGTGCGCCCGATGCCGTGGTGGGGCAGGCAGGTGATGGTCAGCGTGGTGCCCGGCGGCACGGCCGCGGTGACCTTTTCCACGATTCCCTCGGAAGGGATAATTTCGAGTCGTGTGGGGAACATCGTTGGTCCTTTACGGGTGTCAGACGCCGGCATGCGCGGCGATGAGTGAGCTGGCTTCCTGGCGGGTGGTGCCGGAGCTTTCGATGTGGGCGAGCTGGGGCGGGATTTCGCGGCCTTTCTTGCGCATGGCGGTGGCCCAGAGCCGG